>JAIXVY010000197.1 GCA_027482505.1 Opitutaceae bacterium
GCCCATGGTGGCCAAGGAATAGGTGGTCACCGAATTTCCGATCAAGTTGCCACTGATTCGCTGGGAAACACGAGCGACACGGCTTGGATAATCAAGTTCGTCCTCCACATAGTGCGTCTCGGTTTCCACGATGCCCGAGGAGGCGGCCGGCGAACCATCTTCGTTCAAGGAGGGCAAGGGCGTGTCCAGCCAAGGAGCATAGGTCTTTGCCACCAATCCAATCCACCGATCGCGGCGTGCCTCGGGCACAAGGAATTGATCGCCGGCAACGGAGGGGTCCGTATCGTAAGGGAAGGCCGCATTAGGGTCCCAGTATGTCATTGCGCTCCACGAGCCGCCGTTGGACTGGGTGACTTTCGGCAGGCCGAAACGATAACGGGCCGCGATTTGCGCGACAAGCTTGGTGCTGGTCGGCTGGTTTTCATCCGCATTGAATTGCGTTTGAGTCTGCGTAAGTGCGGGCCCATCGCCGGCGTCCGCCTGCTGGGGAAGCAAGGGAAGCCCAAGATTATAATTCGTCCCCAATTTGGGCCGCTCATAGGTCAAAACCGTTTTCCGCACCGCATTGGTCCCTGTGCTATCGACGGAGGCAGTCGCCTCATTGGGGTAGGTGCAGGTAGTCACGATCCGGCGAATCTCTTGCGCGGTTTTGGTTACCAAGTAATCCGGAGCTCCGTTATAGCCAGGAGCCAGGGTGACAACATCTTGGATAACGGACTGCCATACGGCTCGGGTGAGTGGAACCAAGGACTCGTTTTCCGAGGCGCGAAACCAGCCCTTGGCTATCCAAGTGAAACCTGGACCTGCTCCCGAGCGCCGCAAAGTCGTCCTTTCCGCCAGACCCTCGGCACCCGTTTCCGGATCGTAAGATGTTTTTGTTATCAACAGCGTCTTCGAGCCGGCGTCATCTTGTCTCGTTAGCAGATACTTGACGAAAGGCTTACGGGACAAGGAATCAGGCTGATAAATCGAACTTATCAGGGCAGTATGTGTAATATGATAAAAGCGCACTTCCAGTGTATTCGGAGCAGCGCTAGCGACATTGGCATACGCCGTGCCCACGGCGGCCGTGCATGGTGAATTAGGAGCAACTATATCAACATGAACCGCAGCAGTGCGCAGGTAGCGAACGGCAGGTGTGGTCGTGCCAACTAAATTGGCTTTGTATACAGTCACATCCTCCTTGTCGTTTTCAAAATGAATGGAAAGCGGGCTCAGCATATTGGCCCAGGAGGCATCGTTAATCGCGGTCGAAACCAGCCATAGCCATCCAAGAGAGGCCCCATTTCTATCATTGCCCAAGGAGGCACCCCATTTGACGGGCCCGGCGGTCAGTTCCGTGGCCACACCAGGCGCAGCCGGCTGGCCATCCAGCGATGGCAGAATTCGGACTTTCCGCAGGGTGGAATTTAAGGCGGCGACCTTTTTCTCGACACCGTCGATCAGGATACGATAACCATTTGGCGGCACCAAGGTAACAGAACTGGCGGCACAGTTTACGGTGCTAACCGCCAATCTGCATTCGGCGCCCAATTCGATCGGCAAATAATCATTTACTCGGTATTCGGGTTTGCGCGCGGCATCGAACGAAACCTCCACCTTCTCGCCCAAGGCACCGTCAGGTTGAATAAAATAGGCCTCGATTTTGCCGGAAGACGGTGTGGCGCCGGAATTAAGTGTAGAGGTAAATCGGACCTTTATAGGCACGTGAACCGGGTCCTGCGCCCAAACAAAGCAGGGCAAAATTAAAGCGATGAGCACCCAGCGCATAATCATGGTGGCTAACTGCTTGCAGATACAGAATGATACCGACATTATTTATTCTCCACTTTGCGGTCGGTTCGCGGCGCGGCGTCTTCTCTCCGCTTCAATCGCTCCACTTTTGAGCTCACATCACGGTCAGTTGGCAGAAGGGCTGCTGCCTGCTCGGCGAGGACCATCGCGCTCGCCACGTCCGCACCGAAATCCTCGGCGAGAGCAGCTTTCACCAGAAGCAAATTCGCCCGCCTGTCGTCCGGCAGATCCTTGGCCAAACGACCATCGCACAAGCGATGCAGTCGCTTCACGATCGCAGCCGTGGACGCCTCGTCGCCCTGCGCTTGGGTGATGTAGGCTTGGATCAGCAACTCCTCGATCACTTTTTTGTCCACTTCCGGATCTTGCTGGTGACGCTCCCTCAGCGCGGCTTCCCTCGTTTCGACTCCACGGTTTAGTGCAACGTCGGCTTTTTGCTGAGATGCACCTTCACCCGACTGTGCATAAACCGCAGGCGTATGGCATAACAGGCAGGTGCTGAAAAAAAACGCGCCTGAAGCGACCCTAGCCAACGCCCGAAATGAACAAAGCAGGAAGCGGCTTAAAAAGATCGAGTCCACGGGATACAGACCGTTAACCCGCATCAAAGGCGAAGCTGGGGGAGCTATGACGCCACAGAGTATGTTCAGGCCTGCAAACTCCCCTTTCTTTACCCGGTAAAAAATCATTTACCGATTGTAATTACTTACTAACACGTAAAGTAAAATACTTATTAACACTACCCTCTCAAATATCCACCAAATAGCGCTTTAAGAAAATTTTGTCCAAATTCGGGCGCGCTATGCCTCGGACGGAGCCGCGCCCCGCGGACGCGTCATTGCGTCCAACTCATGCCCAACCGCAGCCAGAGCGGCACGGTGAACAGGCCGATCGCGGTCGTGCCAAGCACGACCTGCACCGCGACGAGCGGCTGGCCGCCGTAGTGCTTGGCGATGACGATGGGCAGGATGCCCGCCGGCATAGCCGCCTGCACCACGAGAACGCCCTTCAGCTCCGGAGGAATGGGCAGCGCCGCCGCCAGCCCGAGCATGCCGAGCGGGATCAGCCCGAGCCGCAGCGCGCACGACAGCGAGGTCGTCTTCGGATGCGCCAGCGTGCGGGGCGCGGCGAAATATTCCACCAGCGTCGCGCCGATCACCAGCAGGCCGAGCGGCACCGCGCTCGCCCCGGCCATCTTGATCGCCTGGCGCAGCAGGCCCGGCAGCCACGCGTCGCCGCCGCTCAGGTTCAGCACCAGCGCCAGCGCCAGCGCGTAGACCGGCGGGTTGAGCACGCGCCGCCAGCCCTCGCGCAGCGACACGCCCGAAAGCATGAGGATGCCGACCGTCCAGATCGCCGCCTCGCAGCCGACGTTGAACACAAAGAGCACGCCGAGCGTGTCGCGGCCGAACAGCCGCTCGACCAGCGGGATCGCCATGTAGCCGTAGTTGTAGATGCCGACGCTGAACGCGAAGGTCCGCAGCCCGCTCCCCGCCGCGAAGCCCGCGCGGCGCGCCACGAGATAGGCGAGCGGGATGCCCGCGGCCATGGTGACGAATCCCAGCAGCGGCGCGGCCAGCAGATTGCCCGGCGTCCGCAGCGCGGCGTTGCCCAGCACGTTGTCGAAAATGAGGCACGGGTAGAGCAGGTTGACCACCAGCTTCAGCAGGCTCTCGTCGGCCTCGGGCTTCAGCCAGCGCGCGCGCCGCGCGGCCGCTCCCGCCGCGATCACGGCGAAGACCGGCATGACCAGCGCGAGCAGCGTCCAATAGCCCGGAAGTTCTCCCGACATAAGAATGCCATCACGCCCGCGCGCGGCGGATTGGACAAGCCTGCGCGCGCCGGTAAAGTTTCCGGCCATGCCCACCGTCACCCGCCTCCTCCACACCCGCTACCGCGTCAACGACATCGCCGCCTCGGTGAAATTCTACACCGAGTGCCTCGGGCTGAAGGTCTCGCGCCAGCACACGTCGCCGCGCGGCGCGCAGCTCGTGTTTCTCGCCACGCCCAACAGCGTAGAGGAGATCGAGCTCTGCCAGATGCCCGCCGGCGCGTCCGAGCCGGTGAAGGTGCAGCCCGACCTCACGCACCTCGCCTTCGAGGTCGAGGACCTGGAAAAATTCGCCGCCGAGGCCGCGGCCAAGGGCTACAAGCTGAGCGACGGCCCGACCAAGACCGGCAGCGGCTCGCTCATCGCCTTCATCGACGCCCCCGAAGGCTACGAGGTGGAGCTGATCCAGCGAGCGAAGTAGACGGAGAAGTTTTAACCCGAAAACCGCGATTGATCGCCGCGATCCGGCGTGACCTCGAGGTATTCGAGTTTAATTCCGCCGGCTGAATGTAGTCAGACTTGAACCACGGATTTCACGGATGGGCACGGATGGATCGGATTGGATCCGTGATTACCCGTGAGATCCGCGGTCAAAAAATCGGGACCCTAAAGTCCAAAGGCTGTCAGCCACTGGCATAACGCCGAGACGCGAAGAGACAAAGGCCCCGGGTTTCTTCCACACGGTTTTCGCCCCCTCCGCGTCTCTGCGCCTCTGCGTTGAAAAAGAAAAACCGCCTCGGAATCCGAGGCGGTCTTGGAAAATTGGATACACGGCGCGGGGCCGTGGTCCGGGATGCTCTCCGGGGCGGCTTAGCGCTTGGAGAACTGGAAGCGCTTGCGGGCGCCGGGCTGGCCGGGCTTCTTGCGTTCCTTCTCGCGCGGGTCGCGCTTGAGGTGTCCGGCCTTCTTGAGGGTGGCGCGGAGCTCGGGGTTCATGCGCTGGAGGGCGCGGGCGATGCCGTGGGCAACCGCGCCGGCCTGGCCGGCGACGCCGCCGCCGGCGACGTTGGCGGTCACGTCGATCTTGTCGCGAAGCTCGACGGTGAGGAGGGGACGGAGGGCGGCCTTGGAGAAGTTCTCGTGGGAGAAGTAATCGTCGAACTCGCGGCCGTTGGCGACGAGCTTGCCGGTGCCTTCGGTGATGCGGACGCGGGCGGTCGAGGTCTTGCGGCGGCCGGTGCCGAGGAAAACGGTGATTTCAGCGCTCATGGGTAGATAAGGTGCTTAGCGAACGGAGACTTTGACCGGGTTCTGCGCCTCGTGGGTGTGGGCGGAGCCGGCGAACACGCGGAGCTTGGTGAGCATCTTGGCCGCGATGCGGTTCTTGGGGAGCATGCCCTTGACGGCGTGCTCGATGATGAACTCGGGGTGGCGCTCGCGCTGCTGGGAAAGGGAGCGATAGCTCTCGCCGCCGACGAAGCCGGAGAAGAACATATACTCGTTCTGCTCCTCTTTCTTGCCGGTGACGACCGCCTTCTCGGCATTGATGACGACGACGTAGTCACCCGTGTCGACGGACGGGGTGTAGGAAGCCTTGTGACGACCGCGGATGATGTTGGCGGCCTTCACGGCGATACGGCCGAGAACCTCGCCCTCGGCATCGATGAGATACCACTTGGGCTGAACGGTCTCCTGCTTGGCGAGGAACGTTTTCATGAGAAAAGAGGTGGAAGGCATAGCTCCCGACGAGAGCTGTCAACCGTTCATTTGCGGGGAAAAAGAAAAACCCGCCCCCGCGCGATGCGGGGACGGGTCTTGAAGGAGTGCGGGACTTTCCCGGAACTAAACTCGCGAAGCGAGATTAGAAGCCGATGGAGAGACCGGCCTTGGCGACGATGATGTCGTCGTCGCCGCCGCCGAAGTTGGCGATGGTCTGGGAGTCGTTGATGACGTAGTCAACGCCGACGGTCAGGGTGGCGGTCTCGCTGAGCTTGTAGGGAACGGAAGCGCCGACGACGCCGTAGGTGTAGTCCTGGCCGGAGGAGGAGACGTTGCCGAGCTTGCCGGAGAGATCGAGGGAGGCCTTGATGGCGTCGATCGGGAGGCTGTAGCCGACGGAGGCCTCGAGGGTGTTAACCTCGAGATCGAAGTCGTGGTAGTAGTAGAGCGAGGGGCTCAGGAGGACGTTGGCGGAAGCGCCGACGTAGGCCTCGGTGGTGTCGCCGTTGCTGCCACCATTGTAGGTGTAGCGGGTGACGCCAGCGTCGAGCTTGATCTGGTCATTCAGCTTGTAGCCGTAGCCAGCATAGAGATCGGTCTCGGAACCGTTGTTGCTGCTCAGGCCATCGGAGTGCCAGGCGCCGGCATAGAAGTCGCCGTAGGCGGCCTCGATGGAGGGCTGGATGGAAGCGTTGTCGAGCTGAACGCCACGGAACACGTAGTCGGACACGTAGGAGATGTCGACGGTGACGGAGAGGTCCGACTTGGCGGCCTCAGCGGCTTGAGCGGAAACGCCGGCCGAAATGGCGGCGAGGGCGAGGGCGGTCTTCTTGATCATGGTTGGTTTGGTTTGTTTGGTTCTTTGTCGCTGGTTAGACGACGGACCGCACAAGAACGAACGACTTGTAAAAGGCAAGTCTCGTTTACCGAGCATCCCTTCCGCAAAAATCCCGCTGCCATCCCGCCAAATCCTGTCCAATCCCTTCATCCTATGCGTTTTCACCTCACGGGACTCGCCGCCCTAAATGGTTTTTTTGCCGTCCTGCTGGGAGCCTTGGGCGCCCACGCCCTCCACGACCGCCTGGAGGCGCGGGGTGCGCTACAGTCGTGGCAAGTGGCGTCCACCTATCATCTTGTGCATGCAGTCGGCCTTCTCACCGTGCTGATTTGGGCGCAAGTGCAACCGGCTAGCAACGGGCGACTGCGCCTGGTGGGGCAACTCTGGCTCGCAGGGTGCGTGTTATTCGCGGGTTCCATCTACGCGTTGGCCCTGGGCGGACCACGGGCGCTGGGCCCCATCACCCCGCTGGGCGGGCTGGCTTTTCTCGCGGGATGGGGCCTGCTGGCGCTGGAGGGTTTTAGAAAACCCGACCGGATCTCGTGAACCTTCCCCCCGAGCTTTCGCCCGTCCTGGCCGCCCTTCGCAAGGTCGGTCGCCCGCGCATCGTGGGTGGCGCGGTGCGAGACTGGCTCCTGGGCCTGGAGGCGCACGATTTGGACATCGAGGTCGCCGGCGCGTCCTTCGGCGACTTGCACCGGGTGCTGGCTCCCTTGGGCGCCACCGATGTGGTGGGTCGCAGCTTCGGCGTGATCAAGCTGCGCCTCGCTTCGGGGGTGGAGTATGACATCTCCCTGCCTCGCCGTGAGTCCAAGACGGGGGCCGGCCATCGTGGCTTCCAAGTGGAGCCGGACCCCGCGCTCGGCGAGGCGGAGGCCGCCGCCCGGCGTGACTTCACCATCAACGCGATCGCGTGGGATCCTTTGGAAGGCAGGATGATAGACCCTTTTTGCGGCGAAGCGGATCTACGCGCGCACCGCCTTCGACACACCAGCCCGGCCTTCACCGAGGACCCCCTGCGTGTGCTGCGCGCGATGCAGTTTGCCGCGCGCTTCGACCTGACGCTCGATACCGGCACCGCCGCGCTCTGCCGGTCGATTTCAGGGACTTTCCGCGAACTCCCGGTAGAACGGATTTGGCATGAATGGGAAAAATGGACGGAAAAATCATCCAAGCCATCCCGCGGCCTCCAAGTGCTGGTGGAAACCGGCTGGCTGGTGCATTTTCCTGAACTGGCCGCTCTCGCGGACTGTCCCCAAGACCCGGAGTGGCATCCCGAGGGCGATGTCCTGACCCATACCGCCCACTGCTGCGACGCCTTGACCGCAGATCCGGAATGGTCGGGCTCCGCGCCGCGCAGACGCCGCCTGCTGATGCTCGCCGTGCTCCTGCATGATGTCGGCAAGCCATCCTGCACCCGCCGGGAAGAGAAAAACGGCCGGATGCGCTGGACCAGTCCCGGCCACGAACCCGCAGGCATCGCGCCGGCCGAGGCCTTTCTCGGCCGTATCGGCGCTCCGCTGGACCACGCGCCCGCCATCACACCCCTGATCGCCAACCACATGGTCCATCATCATGGGGGAACCGACGGGCTGGGTCCAAACGCCTTGCGCCGCCTCGCCCGCAGAATCCAACCCGCCACCCTGTCGGATCTCGCGGCAGTCATGCGGGCCGACGCCCGCGGCAGACCCCCGCTCACCGGAAACGATAGCCTGCCTCTGATAGAGCGCATGCTCGTTCGCGCGGAGGAGATGGCCCTCGCGGACACCGCACCCCGGCCGGTTCTGCTTGGCCGCCACCTGATCTCGGTCGGCCTGCGTCCCGGTCCTGCCTTTAAGAGCCTGCTGGACCACGCCTTCGAGGCCCAGCTGGACGGCGCCTTCGCCGATGAATCTACCGCTCTCATCTGGTTGAGAAATAATTTGCCGAAGGATGAACCGCCGCGGACGTGACACCCGCACGGTGCCGCCCTTTGGTAGTCGTTTTAGTCCAGAAGGCGCCCCGCCGTCCGCTAGACGCGCCCGGCTAAAGCGCACATCTTTGGTATCTCGGTAAACTTTTCCTCCATGCCCACCCAACTCGATCAGCTTAAGCAACTCACCACCGTCGTCGCCGATACCGGCGACTTCCAGAGCATGAAGGCCTTCGCGCCCCGCGACGCGACGACCAACCCTTCGCTCATCCTCAAGGCCGCCGCCATGCCGGAATACGCGGCCCTGCTCGACAAGGCCATCGCCGACGCCGGCAAGTCCGCCCGCCTCGATCAGGTCATCGACCGCCTCCTCGTCGTCTTCGGCCTCGAGATCCTCAAGATCGTCCCCGGCCGCGTCTCCTCCGAGGTCGACGCCCGCCTCTCCTTCGACACCACCGGCACGCTCGCCAAGGCCCGCGAAATCATCGCCCTCTACGAAAAGGCCGGCATCTCCCGCGACCGCGTCCTCATCAAGATCGCCTCCACTTGGGAGGGCATCAAGGCCGCCGAGATCCTCGAGAAGGAAGGCATCCACTGCAACCTGACCCTCCTGTTCTCCTTCGCCCAGGCCGTCGCCTGCGCCGAGGCCGGCATCCAGCTCATCTCGCCCTTCGTCGGCCGCATCCTCGACTGGCACAAGGCGAAGAATCCGACGGCCGACTTCTCCGGCGCCAAGGATCCCGGCGTCGTCTCCGTCACCCAAATCTACACCTACTACAAAAAATTCGGTTACAAGACCGAGGTCATGGGCGCCTCCTTCCGCAACACCGGCGAAATCCTTGAGCTCGCCGGCTGCGATTTGCTCACCATCGCCCCCGCCCTGCTCGCCGAGTTGGCCAAGAGCGAGGCCCCCGTGGCCCGCAAGCTGGATGCCTCCGCCGCCGCAGCGGCCGACCTGAAGAAGGTCAGCTTCGACGAGAAGGGCTTCCGCTTCGCCATGAACGAGGACGCCATGGCCACCGAGAAGACCGCCGAGGGCATCCGCCTTTTCAGCGCCGACATCGTGAAGCTCGAGCAGCTCATCGCCCAGAAGCGCGGCTGAGCGGCGCCCGCTTTAAAAATCATATCCTCGGCCCGGCTCGCCTCGCGCGCGCCGGGCCTTTTCGTTTGCGCCTCCACGCCTCCGCGTCTCTGCGTTTAGCTCCACGCCATGATCCGCGCCTTCCAGTGGGACCTCGCCCGCCAAGTCGAGCGTCTCGACCACCTCCTCGCCCTCCTGCCCCGCTACGCGGACTGGGGCTACGCGCGGCTGTATCTCCACCTCGAGGACGCGGTCGACTATCCGTCGCTACCCGGCGTCGCGCGCGCCGACGCCTACGCGTGGCGCGACCTGGAGAAACTCGTCTCCGCCGCGCGCGACCAAGGCATCACCGTCGTTCCCATCGCCAACCTGCTCGGTCACACCCAATACCTCATCAAGACCGAGGCGTGGCGCGATCTGAACGAACTGCGCGACCCGGCCACCGGCGCCGCCCTGCCCGTCGGCCAGATATGCCCGCTCCATCCCCGCACGCCCGAACTGGCGGAAAAACTCGTCGGCGACCTCGCTCCGCTCTGCACCGCCGGCGAGATCCACGTCGGCCTCGACGAGAGCTTCCACCTCGGCAAACACCCGCTCTCCCGCGCCGAGATCGCCGAGGTCGGGCTCGCCGGCCACTTCGCCCGCCACGTCGCGCGCCTGCACGCGCTCGCCAACGCGCGCGGCCTGCGCCTCGGCCTCTGGGCCGACATGCTCGCACTCCTGCCCGAGGCGATCCCGCTCCTCGCCCCGCTCTCCTCCGGCCTCCCTGCTCCTCGCTCCCGGCTCCCCGCTCTTTCCGCCTACGACTGGTATTACCATCCCTTCGCCCAGCGCCCGCGGATGGAGCTGTATAATTTTTCCGAATACGAGCTGGCCCCCGCGCTCCGCGCCGCGGGAATCGCCTACTGGGCCTGCCCGATGAACGGCGCCTTCCGCCACGAGGTCGCGCCCGTGTGGGGCGAACGACTGCAAAACCTCGCCGCCTGGTGGCGTCGCGCGCAGGCGGTCCGCGCCGACGGCTATCTCGTCACGAGCTGGGAGCCGTATCGCCTCGCGCTCGGCACCACCACGCTGATGGACGCCGCCGCGGCCACGCTCTGGCTCGAGCCGGAGCGCGGCGACGACCCCGCCTCGCTCCTTGCCGCCGGCCTCCGCCGCCTCGCCGCCCCTCCCTCCGCCGCGCGCCACCCCAGCCATCGTCAATCAATGATTGACGATGGCTTGTCGGCGGCCGCCGCTCGCGTCCTTGCGCGAGGCTTGCTCGCGACGGATGCGCAGGCCTTTTGCGGAAACTCGCGCTGGGAGATCAACACGCGCTGGGACTCGGTTGGACCACGCCGCGAAAGTCCCCTGCCCCACGCCGCGGCCGAGCGCCGGCTCGCGCGGCTCGCAAAACATCCCGCCTTGGCCGCCATCCCCGCGGCGGGCCTGGCCGCCACGTTGCGCTTCCAGACCTATCTGGCCGCCCGCGACGCCTTCGTGCGCCGCGCCGCCGCCCAAGCCGCCCGCCTCCGCCGCCTAGCGGCCAAGGGCGCGGATAATACCGACGTAAACCAACAATTGACGACGGCCCGGGAGGACGCGCTGGCGTTTCACGCGAGACTGCGCGCCGCGCGCCGCGACGCGCACGCGATGTGGACGCACTCGCGACCTGACGAGACTTTCGCCGCGAGCCAGAACGCCGCCGTCCTCGCGGACGACGCCGCTCGTCTGCGCGCATGGAGAACTTGGCTTCGCGCGGTCGGGCGTCGGCCCGCCCACGCGCGCCGCGCCTCGCCCGTGCTCGGCCGCTGGACGCTGCGCTTCACCGTCCACCATTTCGCGCCGGCGTGGCAAAAGGTCGTCGTGGAGCAGCAACAGCCGGACGGCGCATGGCGCGAGCTCTACGGCCGCGTGACCATCGAGTTTCGCGCCCGCGGGGCGCGTCCGCATCCAAAGCAACTGCGCCTGGAATTCGCCTGCCCGGTGGACGACCCGGACGCGCCGCTGCGCATCGCCACGCGTTGCGTGGGGCAGGTGGCGATAAGCCACGCGGAACTCACGGACGGCGTGACCACGCTCGCGCATCGCCCGAGCCGTATCCGCCACACGCTGGGCGAGACCGCCCCGAAGAGCGGCTGGCCGCGCGTCGAATGGACGCGCAACACCGGCGAGCTGGCCCTCTCCTGGAGCTAGGCAACCAGCCCCGCGCCCGCGACCTCGGGGCGATGCACGCCGCGGGGCCGATAACCGAGCGCCTCGGAGCAGCCGAGCACGTCGGCCATTATCCAAAGAATGCTCAGCCACATCTCGGTGCCTTGCAGAGAGGGTTTTCGCCGGGCGATTTCGAAATCAAAGCCGCGTCCCTCGACCCACAGGCCAAGGTAGCGCGGCAACCGCCTGGCCAGCCACGCCTCCGCCTCCGCGCGACGATGCGGGGTCTGGCGCAGGCAAAGCCAAAGGGGATGGGCCACGTCGAGGACGTTGCAGGCGTTGTCCCGGCCGCCGGAGAAGAAAGCGCGGTCGCCGGCGTGGCGGAGAATGGTGTCGATCGCGCGCTCGGGGCGCGGCAGGGGCCGGCCATACTGGGCGTAGGTGCCGCGCGTGAGACGATAGAAGCCGTTGACCGGCTGGAGCAGGCGCGTATCCGCGGTGGCACTACCCCAGAGTCCGGTTTCCGGATCGCACCGGGCGTCGAGCCATCTGAAGAGTTCCGCGAACGGAGGACGCGCCGCGAAATACTTCGCGTTGGGCAGCAGACAGGACGCGTAGCAGTCGATCCAGTCGCCCGCGCTCCACGCTTTGTCCGCCCAAGGCAGGGCGTCGAGCCGGCGGCTGAGACGACCGGGCTTGATCGCGGCGGCGTTAGCGACGGGATGCGCCAGCGTCGAGCCGAGGCACTCGAGCGCGTAGTTCACGATCATCGTGTTGTAGCGCGGCGCGAGCTCGGGCTCGGCGGGCCACACGTCGGGCCGATCCGCGGGGGCGTTGCCCGGGACATGCTCGGGCACGAGACCGGTCGCGGAGTCCTGGAAGCCGCGCAGGCGGGTGACCCACTCGGCGCGCGTGTAGCCGGGGGCGACGCGGTCGAACATCGCGGCCAACTCGACGGCGTCGCACCAAGGGCGCACGCGCCGCGCCGCGCGGGGCTCGTTGACGTAGGCGGGCGAGCCGTCCTTCAGCCGCGCGCGATAAACGCCCAGCACGGCGTCGAGTTCCTCGGCCACACGGCGGCCGAGGCGCTCTAGCTTCCCCTCGAGCGAACCGGGGGCGCGGGGGCGCGGACGCATGCGCAGCACGCGGGCGGGGTTGCCGCCGACGATGGCGTAGTCGGACACGTCCTTGGTGACGACGGCGCCGGCGGCGAGGATGGTGTGGCTGCCGATCTTCACGCCGTCGAGGATGGTGACGTGGGACCCGACCCAGACGTCGTCGCCAAGCACGATGCCCTTGGAGGTGCAGGGCTGGCTCCACACGGGCACGTCGGTGCGGGCAAAGCCGTGGTTGAAGCCAACGATGCAGGCGTGGGCGCCGATGCGCACGCCGTCGCCGGCGGTGATCGCGCCGCGCACGGTGGCGAAGGGGTTGATGGTGCAGTGGTCGCCCAGGCGCACCGAATCGGTCACGTAGGCATGGGCCGCGACGAAGCAGTTTTTCCCCATGCGCAGCGAGGAACCGGCGCGGCCGGAAACGGACGCGGAATGCGCGATGAAACAGTCGGGGCCGGCCTCCACGCCCATTTCGCGGGCTAGAAGGCGTTGGTGACGTTGCTGCGCGCGGCGCTCCGCGGCGGTGGCCCCGCCGGGGAAAAGCCAGGGGTTGTGGTCAAAGTGCTTCTGACGCAGGGAGGCGACGGAGCGGGGCATGCGGGCAGATTTGCGAGTCGCGGCGGCAGCGTCCACGCCGAAGGAGACGGACCGTGCGCCCACAAAAAAGGCGCCCCGGGAAAGGGCGCCCTGAAAAGACGAGGCGGACACAAACTCAGCGGCCGAGAATCCAGGCGCCGAGGGAACCCTGATAAATGCCGAGGACGACGCTGGCGGTGGCGAGGGCGCCGAGGGCGACGCCCATGGGCAGCGAAACGCGCGTGGCCGCGGGCGCGGCGGGCTCGGTCTCGCCGGCGGGCAGGGGCGGACGCCAGGCGCTGAAGTAGGCGGCTTTGATCCAGCCGAAATAGTAATAGATGGAGATGACCACGCCCACGATGGCGACGCCGAGCAGCCAGAGCAGGCCGGCCTTGTAGGCGGCGACGAACACAAGGAGCTTGCCCATGAAGCCGGCGAGCGGAGGGATGCCGGCGAGGGAGCCCAGGCCGATGGCGAGCACGCCGGCGAGGTAGGGGCGGTTCTTGGCGAAGTCGGCGTAGTGATCGAGGTCCTGGTCGGCGTCGTTTTCGCCGGCGACATGGGTCATGACGCCGAAGACGGCGAAAGAGGCGAGGAGGTAGGCGAAGAGGTAGAACCAGATCGCGCCGACGGCCTGGGGAACAGTGATCGCGGCGACGACGCCGATGAGCAGGTAGCCCGCATGGGAGACGCCGGAGAGGCCGAGCAGCCGCTTCACGTTGTGCTGGGTGAGCGCGGCGAGGTTTCCGAAGAGGATGGTCGCGGCGGCCATGATGGAGAGCGTGGTCGTGACGAGCGCCGAGTAGGGCGAGAAGACGCCGACGAGCGGAAGCAGGACGGCGAAGCCGGCGGTCTTGGAGGCGACGGCGAGGAAGGCGGTCACAGGGGTGGGAGCACCCTGGTAAACGTCGGGGATCCAGATCTGGAAGGGAACCGCGCCGATCTTGAAGGCGACGCCGGCAAGCACGAGGACGATGCCGACGGAGGCGAGGAAGTTGCCGGGATTGGCGGCGAGGAAGACGCGGACGGCGTCATAGCTCATCGGATCCTTGGAGGAGGCAAGGAGGGCGGGATTGCCGACCACCCCGTAGAGGAGGACGATGCCGAAGAGAAGCAGGCCGGAGCTCAGCGCGCCGGAGACGAGATACTTGAGGCCGGCCTCGAGGGAGAGCGGGTTGGTGCGCGTGTAGCTGACGAGGATGTAGAAGCCGACGGTGACGGTCTCGAGGGCGACGAAGAGGAGGATGAAGTTGGACGACTGGGCGAGGAGCATCATCGCCGCGCTGACCACGAGCACGATGTGGAAGAACTCGATCCGAGGCATCTTCTGCTTCGCGAGGGCGACGACGCCGAGCAGCGAGACGAGGATGGAGCTGCCGAGGAAGAAGGCGCGGAGGTATTGGCCGGTCTCGGAGTGCTGGAGCAGGCCGTTGAAGGTGGTCTGGCCGAGGTAGGCGGGCGAGAAGTTGAGGAAGAGCCCGATGAGCAGGCCGAGCTGGCCCACGATGGAAAGCGTGGGAATGAGCGCGTGCTTTTTCTTCGGGAGAAAAATCTCGAGCACGAGAAGCAGCAGCGCGAGCACGCCCATGGAAATCTCGGGCTGGATGGACGCCCAGGTATTGTCGGCGGCGGCGGCTTGAAGTTGTTCGGTGGTCATTGGGCCGGAAAAACGGGGACGGACGGGACGGTGCGGGGAGCGGGCGGATTACTTCGCGTCGGCAGGCAGGGTGGCGGCGGCCGCGGCGACGGGCGCGGTGGCGGGATAGACGGACTTGACCGCCGAGTTGGCGCCGTCGCTCAAGGAGCGCGGCCAGACGCCGAAGCCGACGAGGGCGACAAGCAGGATGATGGCGGGAATGCGCTCGCTCCAACGCAAGTCGGAGACGGGATGGGTTTCCTGGTGCTTGAGGAAGGCGGCCGAGGGCTGGCCGTAGAAGACCTTGCCGACGGCGCGCAGGCCGTAGATGGCGGAGATCACCACGCCGAGCAGGGCGGGGACGA
>JAIXVY010000109.1 GCA_027482505.1 Opitutaceae bacterium
ATCGGCGCCAGCGGCAACCAGACCGTCACCTTCCGTGCCGGCCAGGGGCCCTCCGGAGGCACCGGTGGTCAGATTATCCTGGGCGCGGCCGCAAATTATACGGGTGAAACGCGTTTCGACGGCCTTGCCGGTTCCTACGGCAGCCCGAGCGGCGGCTCGGTAAAGCTGAACGTCGACAACGGCATCTCCACTGTCTCGTCGCTGGTCATGGGCTTCAGCGACAACCGCGGCGAAAACCTCGACCTCAACGGCCGCAACCAGACCGTCGCCCACCTGACCTCCGGCAGCAGCAACGGCACCGGCGCGATCTTCAACACCTCGGCCAACACCACCAGCACCCTGACCATCAACGGTAGTCTCAGTGCCGGCGCCTTCGGTCTCGTGATCGGCAACTCCGCCGGCGGCACGGGCCTCGTCGCCCTGGTCCGCTCCGGCAACGGCACGACCACGCTCTCCGGCGCCAACACCTATTCGGGCGGCACCACCGTCTCGGGCGGAACGCTTGCCCTGTCGGGCAACGGCACGCTCGGCACCGGCGGCGTCACTGTCTCCGGCGGTGTGCTCGATCTCGGCGGCAAGAGCATCGTCAACGCGCTCGGCGTCGTCTCCGGCGGCTCCATCGCCAACGGCACAATCTCGAACAACGGAAGCTTCTACGACCTTCGCGCCGGCTCCGTCTCCGCGCGCCTCTCCGGCGGCAACGGCCTGCAAAAGAGCACCGCCGGCACGGTCACGATCTCCGGCGCCAACGACTTCACCGGCGACGTCACCGTCTCGGCCGGCACCCTCGCGCTGGGCTCGGCCCAGACGCTGGGCGGCCGACTCGTCCTCGCGGGCGGCGCGCTCGACGCCGGCACGGTCTCCAGCTCCTTCGGCGCGCTCGAGCTCGACGCCGCCGGCGCGATCACCCTTGGCGCCGGTAGCTCGCTCGTTTTTGCCGACAGCTCCGCCCAGACGTGGGGCTCCTTCGAGCTCTCCATCGCCGGCTCCTTTGTCGACGGCCAGAGCCTGCGCTTCGGCGCCGGCGCCGGCGGCCTCACCTCCTCGCAGCTCTCCGCCATCCGGGTGAACAGCCTTTCGGGCTGGGGCCTGAACGAGCAGGGCTTCCTGGTGGCTTCCGCCATTCCCGAGCCTTCCTCCGCCGCGGCGTTGGCCGGCCTCGGTCTGCTGGGCTTCGCCGCCCTGCGCCGCCGCCGCGCCTGATGTCCGATGGCAGATTCCGCCCCCGCGTCGTCCTTGGCGGTCGCCGCCGCGTCGCCGCCCTGGACGCCCGATCTGGGCGACGGACGCTATAAAAATCCCGTCGTCCACGCCGACTACGCCGATCCCGACGCGATCCGCGTGGGCGACGATTTTTACCTCGTCGCGTCCAGCATGCACGCCGTGCCGGGACTGCCCGTCCTGCACTCGCGCGATCTTATCCACTGGCGCATCCTCGGGCACGTCCTGCCTTTTTTGACGCCGCGCGACCATTTTTCCCGCGTGCGCCACGACGAGGGCGCCTGGGCGCCGGCCATACGCCACCACGCCGGGCTTTTCTGGGTGTTTTATGGCGACCCCGACTTTGGTCTCTACTTCGCCACCGCCGCCGACCCCGCGGGACCGTGGTCCGAGCCGCGGCTCTTCCTCGCCGGCCGCGGTTTCATCGATCCCTGTCCGTTCTGGGACGAGACCGGCGCCCTCTGGGTCGCGCACGCCTTCGCTCGCAGCCGGGCCGGAGTGAACAACCGGATCGCGCTCCTGCGGGTCGACGCCGACCGCGCCCGCGTGGTCGAGGACGCCGGCGTGATTATCGACGCCGACCTGATCCCCGGCATGACCATCCTCGAGGGCCCCAAGCTGTATCGACGTGGCGGATACTTTTATGTTTTCGCCCCGGCCAACGGGGTGCACACCGGCGAGCAGTTCGTCTTCCGCGCCCGCTCGCTGCGCGGCCCGTGGGAACATCGCGTCACGCTCGCGGAGGGCGCCACTCCGGTGAACGGCCCGCATCAGGGCGCGTGGGTCGACACGCCGGGAGGCGAGCATTGGTTTCTGCATTTCCAGTCCCTCGGGGCGCACGGCCGCGTGCTTCACCTCCAGCCCATGCGCTGGCGCGAGGACGGCTGGCCCGAGATGGGCGTGGAGATCGACGAGCGCGGAGTGGGACGCCCGGCTCTCGCGCATCGCAAGCCCGCCCTGCCTGCCGTCGCCGAGCGGTGGCATCCGCAGACCTCCGACGATTTCTCCGGCCCCGCGCTTTCGCCCGCATGGCAATGGCAGGCCAATCCCGAGCCTTTCTGGGCCACGTTCACCGCCCGGCCCGGCTGGCTGCGCCTCGCCGCCGTGTCCGCGGGCCGCGACGATACGCTCTACCACTCGCCCAATCTTCTCCTGCAAAAATTTCCCGCGCCGGCCTTTGTCGCCGAAGTGAAGATCGACGGTTCGGGCCTGCTCGAGGGCGAGCGCGCCGGATTGGTCGTCTTTGGTCGCAGTTACGTCTGGGTGGGGCTGCTTCGGGAAGGCGGCGCGACGCGTCTCGTGAGTCGGATCAACCGCGACGCGCATCTCGCCGGGGCGAAAGAACGCGAGGCCTGGTCCGGGCCCGCCGTGCCGGATGGTCTCAGCGCGCTGCGCGTGGAGGTGGCCGGAGATCCTCCAAGCTGTCGTTTTTTTGCGGAGGTAAAGGCAGCGGGTTGGATGCCGGCGGGAGAAGCCTTCGTCGCCGAGCCCGGACGCTGGGTCGGCGCGCGCGTGGGACTTTTCGCCTCCGGTCCCGCTTGCGAGCGGAATCCCGGGCACGCCGATTTCGCCTGGTTTGAGTATCGCCCGCCCGACGCGGCCGAATAACGCTTCGTCCCGTTCCCCGCCCCGTTTCCCCCCTTCGTTTCGCCCCATGATGCCCCGTTTGCTCCGCTCCTTGGTTTTATTCGCGCTGCTGGCCGCCTCCGGCGCGCGCGTCGTCGCCGCCGAGTCCGCGGCTCCGGCCGCTACCGTTGATCGCGTCACCGCCTGGATCCTCACCTGGCGGCACGATCGCGCGACCACGCAGGTCATCGACTGGCACCAGGAAGGCCCGGCCGCCGCCACGCCGGTCGCCTTCGCCTGGCGCAAGGTCGGGGCCGAGTCCTGGACCTCGCGCTCGCCTGACGAGACGCTTCCCTTTCCGTTTTCCGAGCGGCGCATCCATCGCCTCGAGCTCACCGGCCTCGCGCCCGACACGCTCTACGAGTTTCGCCTCGGCGAACTGGAACCGCTGCGCTTTCGCACCTTGCCCGCCACGCTCACGCGTCCGCTCACCTTCGCCGCCGGCGGCGACATCATGGGCGACCCGAAGATCTGCGAAAAACTCAACCGCGTCGTCGCCGCGCGCGACGCCGCCTTCGTGATCTGGGGTGGCGACCACGCCTACGCCAACGGTCTCCCGGAAAACGTCGTCCGCTGGTATCGTTACTTCGATCTGCTCAGCCAGAACCTGCTCGCCGCCGACCGGCGCGTGCTCCCGCTCGTCGTCTCCATCGGCAACCACGAGATCGTCGGCGGCGCCTACGACAAGAGCGCCTACGGCCGCGAGGGCTGGCCCGCGACGGACGCGGCCCGCGAGCAGATATCGCCCTATTTTTTCCGCCTCTTCGCCTTCCCCGGTCACCCCGGCTACGGCGTGCTCGATCTCGGCGACTACGCCTCCTTCGTCGTGCTCGACACCGAGCACGCCGGTCCGATGGCGGGCGCGCAGACCGAGTGGCTCGCCGCGACGCTGCGCGCCCGTCCGCGCACGCCCTTCGTGATGCCGCTCTACCACGTGCCCGGCTATCCGAGCGTGCGCGAGCCGGGCGGTCGCACCCAGACCCTCGTGCGCCAGCTTTGGGTGCCGCTCTTCGACGAGCACGGCCTGCGCCTCGCCTTTGAAAATCACGACCACGCCTACAAGCGCACCCACCCGCTGCGCGGCGGCGAGATCGCGCCCGACGGCCTCGTCTACGCCGGCGACGGCGCGTGGGGCGTCGGCGTGCGCGACCTCGCGGTCGGCCGGCCCTACCTGGCCCGCGCCGAAAAAAGAAACTACGCCCTGCTCGTCACCCTGCGCCCAGGCCAGGCTGACCTCGAGGCGGTCTCGCCCTCGGGCGAGGTCTTCGACGCCTACACCGTTCCCGCCCGCTCTCCCCGCCCATGAAATCTCTCCGCCGTCTCCTCGCCGTCGGCCTCGCGCTGGCCGGCGCCTTCTCCCTCTTCGCGCAGAACCTCGAGCCCGCGCCGGCGAACAAGCCCGCCCCCAAGCCGGTCGATCCCTCGCTCGTCGCGGTGGCCGACGTGCCCGGCCTGCCGCGCGTGCTGCTCATCGGCGACTCGATCTCGATGGGTTACACCCTCCCCGTGCGCGCGGCGCTGGCCGGTCGCGCCAACGTCCATCGGCCCGCGCAAAACTGCGGGGACACCGCGCGCGGTCTGGCCAACCTCAAGAAGTGGCTCGGCGACGGCCGCTGGGACGTCGTCCATTTCAACTTCGGCCTCCATGACCTCAAATACCTCGATGCCGCCGGCAAATACGTGCCGCCCGAGCAGGGCGCTCAGGTCGCCTCGCCCGAAGTCTATCGCGAGCGGCTGCGCGAGTTCGCCACGCGGCTGCGCACCGCCGCGCCCGACGCGAAGCTTGTCTTCGCGACCACCACGCCCGTGCCCGAAGGCACGACCGGACGTGTGGCGGGCGACGAGGCGCGCTACAACGCCGTCGCGGTCGAGCTCATGCGCGAGCTCGGCGTGGCGGTGAACGATCTGTGCGCCTTCGTGCGCGAGGAGCAGCGCAAGCTGCCGCCGCGTCCGCTCTCCGCCAAGCCGGCCAACGGCAAGCAGCTGGCCGCGCGCGAGGGCGAGATCCAGCTGCCCTTCAACGTGCACTTCACGCCCGCGGGCAGCGAGGCGCTGGCGGAGCGCGTGGTCGCGACGATCGCGCCGCTGTTGCCCGCGCCGGCGGCGAACTGAGGCGACGGCCTCAGGCCGAGGCGGGCGCCTTGGTGGTGTCGCGCACGGTCAGGCGCGAGGGGAGGATGGCGTCGGAGTAGACCTCTTCGTCCTCGCCGCTGGCGGCCATGAGCAGCTCGGCGGCCTTGCGCCCGAGCGCCTCGGGGTCGGCGCTGGCGCCGGTGAGATAGGGCTGCTCCTCGGTGCAGAGACTGGTGGCGTCGACCGCGGCGAGGCTGAGCTCGGCCGGGATGGAGATGCCGCGGGCCTGGAAAAAGTTAAGCGCGCCGCGGGCCATGAGCCCGTTGTAGGCGATGATCGCGGTGGGGCGGGGGCCGGGCTTGGCGAGGAATTGCTCGGCGAGGGCGCGGCCGTCCTGGCGGTTGCCGCCGTCGGTCATGAACATCCACTCGGGCTCGACCGCGAGGCCGTGTTTTTCCATCGCGAGGCCGAACATGCGCTGGCGCTCCTGGCCGCGCACGAGCGGGCGGTTGCCGCCCAGCCAGGCGACGCGGCGGTGGCCGAGCTCGGCGAGGTGGCCCACGATCTGGTCGAGCGCCTGGCGCTCGTTGCCCTGCACGGAGTGGCAGTAGCCCGGGTAGCTGATCGAGACGGCGACCAGCTTGGGGCAGATTTTCTTCATCGCGTGCAGGAAGGGCTCGGCGACCTGGCCGAGGATGGCGACGCCGCGCAGGGTGCGGCGCGACTCCATCGTGGCGCGCAGGGCGATCTCGTTGGGCCGGTCCTCGGTGCCGAGAAAGACGGTGCTGATGCCGTGCTCGCGCAGCGCCTCGTGGAGACCGTGCTGGATGTGGTTGTAGTAGACGCTCTGGGTGTTGAGCGTCCAACCGGAGCGCAGCACGACGCCCGCGTGGATGAGGCGCGGCTTTTCGGCCGAGCCGGCGCGCAGGCGGCGCGGCTGGTAGCCAAGGCTGAGCGCGTGCTCCCAGATGCGGCGGTGCGACTCCTCGCTGATGCCCTCGCGCCGGCCGTTGAGCACCATCGAGACCAGGGCCTGGGAAAGGTTCAGGTCCTTGGCGATGCGTTGCTGGGAAACCTTGGGCGCGCGGGCGGATTCTGACATCGTCGGCAATGTGGGTGCGCCGAGAAAGTCGCCTGCGTGCGCGGCGCAAGCAAGAGCGGGTTTATAAAAACAGCCGAAACCGCGGGCGACGGGCGGATTTACGTTATGGTAACAACATCCTCTTTAGGGATAAGCGTCACTCATGAAGCTGTTTTATATTAATCTGAAACGACCATATAATTTCAATTAAGCTGTGAAGAAACGACGGCTTTAGCGGGAGGCCGGGACCCTGCGCGCGGGCGGAAAGCGCCCTTGGTTCGGAGCGGTCAGGCGCGGAGTTGGAGGCGGCGGGTGAGGCGCTGGTTTTCCGCGACGGAGATCAGGCCGTCCTGGACCTTGCGCCAGCCGTTTTCGCGGAGGGATTTCCAGCCCTGGCGGCGGGCCAGATCGCGCAGGGCGACGGTGCGGACGTCGGCCGAGAGGAGGTCGACGACCTCGTCGGTGACGAGGAAGAACTCATAGACGGCCACGCGTCCGCGCTCGCCGGTGCCGCGGCACTCGGGGCAGCCGCGTCCGCGCATGGCGCGGACGGCTTCGGGGGCGACGCCGAGGGCGGCGGCCATCTCGGCGCGGACCTCGGGCGAAAGCGCGTCGTCCGGCTCGGCGCAGCGGGCGCAGACGCGGCGGGCGAGGCGCTGGGCCACGCTGCACACGAGCGAGGAGCCGATGACCCAGGGCTCCACGCCCATGTCGACCAGGCGCGTGAGCGCGCCGATGCTGTCGTTGGTGTGGAGGGTGGAGAGCACGAGGTGGCCGGTCTGCGCGGAGCGCATGGCGACGTCGGCCGTCTCGCGGTCGCGAATCTCGCCGACGAGGATGACGTCGGGGTCGTGGCGGAGCACGGAGCGCAGGCCGGAGGCGAAATCGAGGCCGAGCTCGGCGCGGGTCTGGATCTGGGTGACGCCGTCGAGCTTGTATTCGACCGGGTCCTCGAGCGTGACGATCTTGCGCCGGCCGTCGCGGGCCTGGGCGAGGAGGGCGTAAAGCGTAGTCGTTTTTCCACTACCCGTGGGCCCGGTGATGAGGGCGAGGCCCTGGGGGAGGGAGGCGAGCTCCTCCATGAGCGCGCGTTGCGCGGGCTCCATGCCGAGGCGGCCCAGGTCGAGGAGGAGCTTGTCGCGGCCGAGGACGCGCAGGCAGACGGTCTCGCCGTGGGGGGTGGGGATGATGGAGACGCGCAGGTCGTAGTGGGCGCCGCCGCGGCTCATGGCGATGCGCCCGTCGTGGGCGAGGCGGCGCTCGGTGATGTCGAGCTCGGCCATGACCTTCAGCCGGGAGATGAGGGCGGGGTAGTGGGCGCGCAGGCCCTCGGGCACGGGCGTGTCCTGGAGCAGGCCGTCGATACGGTAGCGCAGTTTGACTGAGTCGGCGAAGGGCTCGAGGTGGATGTCGGTCGCCTCGAGGCGGAGGGCCTCGGAGAGGAGCTGGTCGACGAAGTGGACGATGGTGGCGTCGTCGGGCGAATCGGAGCCCTGGAGATCGAAGACCTCCTCGCCGCGTTCGCCGGCGACGGGCGCGCGGTCGCTGCGCAGGCGGCGGATGGTGTCGGCGCCGAGGCCGTAGTGCCGGCGGGCGAATTCGCGCAGGGCGGAGGGCCCGCAGAGGCGGGCGCGGACGCGGAGGCCGAGAAGGAGGCGGAGGCGGCCGAGCTCGGAGATGGCGGGCGGCTCGGCGAAGGCCGCCACGAGCGCGCCGTCCTCGAGGGCGAGAGGGGCGAGGCGGTGTTCGAGGGCGAGATCGGCGGGCACGCGGGCGAGGGCCTCGGGCGCGATCTCGACCTCGCCGGGCGCGACGAAGGCGAGGCCGTGGGCCTCGGCGAGCGCGCGGTAGACGGGCTCCTCGGCCGCGGCGCCGAGGTCGATCAAGGCGCGGTGGAGGGGGACGTTTTGCAGCTCGGCGCGGCGGCGCGCGACCTCCAGGCGGCCGGAGTCGAGCGCGGCGTGGCGGCCGAGGGCGTCGAGGAAGGGATCGGGCGCGGACGGGCTCATGGCGGCGCGGGCAGGGAGACGGGTTGGTTGAAAGGCAGGCGGAGGCGGGCGTCGTTGCGGCCGAGCTCGGCGGAGGCGTCGTCGAAGGAGAGGAGTTTCCAGCCTTCGGCCACGGTGTCGCCCGGGGCGAGCGAGCGCACGCGGCCGTCGATCACGAGGTAGGCCACGGAGGGCGCGCCCGAGGCGAAGGAGGCGAAGCCGCGGTAGGCGGCGTCGATGCGTTTGGGCGGAGGCGCGGGCGGCTTGGGCGGGGGAGGAGGCGGCGGGGGCGGGGGAGGCGGCTTGAAAAAATCGGTCTCGAAGAGGCCGCGGCCGTTGCCGGGATCGGCCCGGCCTTCGGCGAGGAAGGCGTGGGTCTCGGCGTAGCCGGGGCGGAGACGCGGGGGCTCCGTCGCGGTCGGCGCGGCATCGGCCGGCCCTGGGCCGGGCGCGGCGGGGCGCAGCAAGGCGATAAGGACGACGAGCAGCAGGGGCGGGAGGAGGGCGGCGCGAACCACCCGGAGACGGGCGGGGTTGAGGGCGCGGCGGGAGGCTGGCCGGGCTCGGGGGGGAGGAGGGCGGCGACGACCACGGTGGCGGAGGCCTGGTCGGGCGCGGCGACGCCGTCCTTGCGGAGGACGAGGTGCTCGATGAGCAGGCGCGGGTCGTCCTTGGCGGCGCCGAGGGCGAGCAGTTCGACGAAGGCCTGCACGCGGGCGCTGTCGCCGGTGGCGCGGGCGGCGAAAAGGATTTCCTCGGCGAGCACGGGGGAGGTTTTTTCCGCGCGGAACTCGCGCACCGCGGGCACGGGCAGGGCCTCGTAGGCGGCCACGCCGGCGGCGACGGCGCGGGAGGCGACCTCGCGGGCGAGGGCGAGCTGGGCCCAGCGGCGGCGGGGCTGGGCCGGGCTTTCGGAGTTGTCGGCGAGCACCTCGAAGGCGCTGGGAGCGAGCTTCACCTTGGCGGAGGCGGCGCGGGCGCGCAGGTTTTC
The DNA here is from genome assembly GCA_027482505.1 of Opitutaceae bacterium. Classification (GTDB taxonomy): domain Bacteria; phylum Verrucomicrobiota; class Verrucomicrobiia; order Opitutales; family Opitutaceae; genus IMCC26134_A. The sequence goes on from JAIXVY010000109.1 coordinate 8,981, forward strand.
CGCGGCGGCGGCGCGCTCGCGCTCGAACTCGATGAGGGTGAAGGGGCGGGCGGAGTGATCGCGGAGCAGGGGATCGTCCGCGAGGCGGCGCGAGAGGGAGGCGTAGCCGCGCAGGGCGTCGAGCTCGGCGAGCACGGCATCGCGGCGGGCGCGGAGCGTGTCCGCGTCGGTGGCGAAGCCGTCGCGCGCCAGCTCGGCGCGGAGCGAGGCGGCCTCGCGGGCGAGGGCGGCGGAGCGGCTGTCGAGCGCGCGGGTCTGGCCCCAGGCGAGCAGGAGAAGGCAAAGGGCGGGGACGAGAATCCACCAGAAGACGCGGGGCGAGGAGAGGTTCATCGCGGCGCGGGGTTGAAGAGGCCCGGCGCGGTTTGCGGGGCGGATTGGGCGGACGGGGCCGAGGCCGGGAAAGGCGCGGTGTCGAGCTGGAGGGCGTAGGCCGCGCCCTCGGAGGCGAAGACGGACTGGTCGGCGAGGCCGGGGCGGCGCGCGCGGGGCGGCAGGATGTCCACGCCGGTGAAAACCCCCGCGGCGCGGAGCTCGGCGATGATGGCGCCGACGCGATCGAGGGCGTTGGCGCCGCCGGGGCGGAAACTGAGCTCCACGACGAGGCCGCCCGGGCGGAGCAGGCAGCCGGGGAGGAGCTGCGTCTCGGGAGCGGCGGCGGGCGTGCCTTTGGGCAGGGCGCCGCTTTGGTAGGTCTCGATGTCGGCGACGAGGGCGAACCAGAAGTCGCCGGCGGAAAGGCGCTCGCGGAGCAGGCGGGTGCCGGCGACGAAGTCGCGGGTGCGCCGCTGGAGATAGAGGGCGGGCAGCGCCTCCTGGTAGGCGGTCTCGCGGGCGGCGCGGGCGGCGAGCAGCTCGGGGACGGCGTCGCGCGCCTCGCGCAGCTCGGCGACCACCGCGGCGTGTTCGCGCGCCACCGCCGAGCGGGCGTGGAGCGCGTGGGCGGCGGCGCCCAGGCCGAGAACCGCGAGGAGCAGGGCGGCGGCGTGGAGGGCGGCGACGCGGCGGTCGGCGCGGCGCGCGGCGCGCACCACGGGCGGGGACAGATCGGGCGTTTCGGGCCCGCTCCCGAAGACGAGCGCGGCCGCGCCGTAGGCGAGCACGGCGTCGTCGAGGACCGTGGTTTCGCCGGGAGCGGCGGCGGGCGGGCCGGGCCAGGGTGCGGCGGCCAGGGCCGCGGCAAGCGGTTCGCGGGCGCGGCCGACGGAGAGGCCGGCGGCGCAGAGCAGGCGGGGTGCGGCGAGGAGCGCGACGGGATCGCGCGCGGCCTCGCGGGCGTGGTCGCGCAGGAGGGCCTCGACGGCGAGGCGGAGTCCGTTGAGGCGGGCGGCGAGGCGCGGCGTGGCGGGCGAGAGGGCGTCGGCGCCGTCGCGGGCTAGGATGGCGCGGGCGGTGTCGGCGGGGCGGGCGAGGTCGGCGGCGAGGGCCTGGACAAACTGTTCCGCGCCCCAGTCGAGTTCGGCGGCGAAGGCGGGACGGTCGTGCTCGACCACGAGGAGCAGGCCCTCGGCCGGGCCGAGGAACACGAGCGCGGCGAGGGACGGCCTGGCGGGAATCGTGGCGAAGGCGGCGGCGAGGGCGGCGTCGGCGCCGACCACGCGCGCGACGCGGTCCGGGGGCAGGCCGGCGCGGGCGAGCGCGTCGGCCACGTCTTCCTCGCGGGCCACGGTTATCCAGGCGCGGCGGGGCTGGCCGGCCGCGGCCGGAAGGATGCGGGCGTCGGCGAGGTGCGGGGCCTTGTCGGCGCCGCGCCCGCCGAGGGAGCGGGCGAGCTCGGCGGGGGCGCGGCGGTCTTCGTCGCGGAGCTCGACGAACTGGGAGTGGGTGCGGCCCGGCGGGAGAACGAGGACGGCGGGCGCGGCCGGCAGGCCGGCGACGAGGCCGCGAAGGCGGGCGGAGCTTTCCTCGGGGCCGAGCAGGCCCTCGGCGCGGAGGTCGACGGCGAGGGCGCGCTCCACGCGGATTTCCCCGCCGGGTCTGGATCGGGCCAGAAGGGCGCGCGCGCCGTGCGGGCCGAGCTCGAGCGCCAGCGCGCGACCGGGGCGACCGGCGGGCGAGAGGCGGCGAAGGACGGCGGAGAGGGACGGCATCGGGAGCGGGGAGCGGGGAGCGAGGGGCGGGGAGTTAGGAGCCGGGGGTGGGAGACGAAGGCGCGGGGGTGGCTGGAGCGGCGGAGGCGGCCGGGGCGGGCGCGGGATTGGCCGCGGCGGGTTTCGCCGTGGAGTCGGAGGCGCCGTAGCGGATGAATTCGCCGCTTTCGGAGAGGAGGGTGGCGGTGACGAAGATGAGCAGGTAGCGCGGGCGGCTGATCTCGGTCTTGGTGCGGAAGGCGGCGCCGATGAGCGGTAGTTTGCCGAGCACGGGCACGGATTCGGTGAAGGTGGTCTGCTCGTTCTCGATGACGCCGCCCATGACGACGGTCTCGCCGGAGCGCACGACGACGCGGGTGGAGATCTCCTGGTCGCGGGAGCGGGGCAGCTTGATGTCAAAGGTGCTGGCGACGCGGCCGTTGGCGTCGAGGTCGCTCACGGTGGCGAAGGTGACGAGCTCGACGTCCTGGGAGACGGCGGGGCGGAGGGCGAGGAGGATGCTGCGTCCGTCGCCGCCGATGCTGGCGAGGACGTCGAGGGAGACGCCGGCGGTGAGCTTGGTGGGGCGGCCCTTGGGGACGAGGGAGGAGGAGGAGCGGTTTTCGAGGATGGTCTGGGAGACGGTGTATTCCTCGTAGAAGTATTGGGTCTGGCCGTCGCGGATGGTGGCGGGGCGGTTGTTGAGGACGGTGAGGCGCGGGGCGCTGAGGGTCTGGCTTTCGCCCGACTGCTCAATGGCGTTGAGCGTGGCGGTGAGGGAGTCGTCGCCGATGACGTCGGTGAAGGTTTTCTGGAGGCCGAAGCCGACGTCGACGCCGAGGTCGGTGAAGTCGGTGGCGGAGCGGGGGACGTTGGCGGGGCGGCCGGTTTCCCAGTTGAGGCCGAGGCGCTGGTAGGCGGATTCGGAGATGGTGATGAAGCGTGCCTCGATGAGCACCTGCTGGATGGGGCGGTCGAACTCGCGGATGATGTTTTCGAGGGTGCGGAGCTGGTCGCGCGTGCCGGTGGCGACGATGATGTTGCGCTCGTAGTCGATGAGATACTTGGAGCCGCCGAAGAACTGTTTGATGGCCTGGTCGATGGAGGGGGCGTCGGGGGTGCCGTCGCGCACGAAATCCTCCATCTTGCGGTTGGCGGTGATGGTCTCGCGGTCCTTGTCCTTGACGCGGGTCTCGTTGACCTCGGCGGGGCTGAACTGGGCGGGGAGGAGGAAGCCGCGGCGGAGGCGGTAGAAGCGGGTCTCCTCGAAGCCGCGTTTGACGGCGTCCTTGGCGTCGACGATCCAGACGAGGTTTTCGCCGATCTCGAAGTGGAGGTCCATCTGGCGGCCCACGTGGTCGAGGAACTGGCGGACGGGGACGTCGCGGAGGTTGACGGAGAGCTTGCGCTGGAACTGGGGCAGGGAGCGATCGGCGACGAAGTTGAGGCCGGTGTTTTTGCCGACGGTGAAGATGATGTTCTCCAGGGTGAGATCGTCGGCCTGGAGGGTCATCTTTTGCTGGAGCGTGGTCTCGGCGGCGGTGTGCTTGGGCTCGTCGAGCCCGACGAGCGGGGCGGCCCGCTCGATGACCTGGCCGTAGGGGGAGGGGATGTCGGAGGCCTTTTCCACGTCGTCGAGGGCGGTGCGCAGGCTGCGGGGCAGGTCGAGGCTGCGGTTGTCGGGGCTGAGGACGTCGCCGACGTCGTTGGAGAAACGGGAATCGCGGGACTCGATCTGGCGGAACTCGGATTCGAGGGCGCGGTCGCGGCGGCGCTGGCCCTCGGTGAGGGTCCAGTTGTGGACGCGGTCGACGGCGGGATCGTCCGGGGCGACGCGTTTCAGCTCGGCGGCCTTGGCCTCGGCCTCGGTCCACTTGCCGCCCTTGGCGAGGGTGAGGATTTCGCGGATCTGGGCGTCGTGCGTGGTGCTGACCGGGGGCGGCGGCTCTTTTTCGGCGGCGCGAGAGGAGCGGTTTTGGCAGCCGGGCAGCAGGAGGAGGGACGCGCCGAGGGCGAGGGGCAGGGCGAGAAAGCGGAGTCGGGCCATGAAAAGAGAAACGAGGATGCGCGGCGAAAGGTGACAGACGGTTGGTGAAAACGGCCCGGGAGCCGGAGAGCTTGGCGGACGAGGTGGAAAACTTCGCGCGCGGCAAGACGCGTAAACACTATTTGCCTGCGACCGGCTTATCGAGCGCGGGTTCGTGGAGAATTGGGATTTTTTTTACCGCGCGGAGGGCGGGGAAGCGGCGCGGGCGCGCGTGTCGGATCAGGCGGCTAAGCGGGCGGAGCGAGGCGACGGATCGGATGCGCGGGGTGCGGCGAGCGGCGGCGAAGCGCAAGGGGTTTGGCCATGCGTATCTCGGTTGGGCCGCGCTTGGCTTAGGGCTTGAGGCGAAGCGTAAGCCCTCAAGATAGACCCCTATGAAACGCAGTCTTCTTGGCGTGGTGGCTTGGTTAAGCTTCTCGTTGTCGGCCGCCGTGGCGTCCTCGTTGGACGCGTTGGTGGCGGAAGTTAACGCGGCGATGGAGGCCAAGGACGCCGCGAAATTGGAGGCGCTGACCTACACCGCCGGGATGAACGACGTGGAGTTGGCGCGGCTAAGGGCGAGCTTGGCGGCGTCGGTTGGCGGGGACCCGGTGGAGAAAGTGGATGCGGCGCCGCTGGACCCGGATGATCCGGCGGAGTTTATCTATGAGGGCAGGCGCTATTCGCTGACGGCCAAACCCGATGGCATGGTAAGAGTGTGGCGCAAGGTCGTCGGCGGAGGCACGTTGACGGAGGGGACTTACCACGGCGTGGTGAACGGCGAGCATCGGCTCTTGGGCTACAAGTCCGAGGACTTGGGCTGGAAGGGGCCGGAGGATCGGCTGATCGGCTTTACGATTTCGTCCTACCAACAAGCAGACCTTCGCAGCATCCGGGCGCGTTACAACGCGAGCGGAGTCGATTTTGAACGAACCACGAAAGCCGCCAGCTTGGTATCCAGAGCCCAGCGTTTGGACGAAGTGAGTTTTGAATCCGCGTCGGATGCTTTCGAGGGCGAGGTCGTGGTCTCCGTGGATGGCAAGGAGGTGGCGCGATCGGAGAAGTTTCGCGGCAAAGGACCCTTTGTTTACCGGCCCGAGTTGCCAAAGCCCTCGGCTCCGTGAGCGGAGCCGGGGGCGAGAGCTGGCGCGCTGCGAGCGCTCAGGTCAGCCGGCGGGCGGCGGCCTGGGCGCGGAGGCAGAGCTCGGCGGCCTTGAAGACGTGGCGCTGGGTCATGGCCTTTTCGGTGCGGTTGAGGCAGTCGAGGATGAGCTCGCCGAAGTAGCGGAAGCCGACCTTGCCCGCGACGTGGATGTGGTGCTCGCCCTTGTCGTCGACCAGGTAGACGTGGTCGCCGGTCTTTTCGCGGCCCACCTCGACGTATTTGCGCAGCTCGATGTAGCCCTTGGTGCCGAGGATGGTCATGCGGCCGTCGCCCCAGGTGCTGAGGCCGTTGGGCGTGAGCCAGTCGACGCGCACGTAGTTGGTCGCGCCGTTGTCGCCGACGAGGTTGGCGTCGCCGAAGTCCTCGAGCTCGGGATACTCTGGGTTGGCGTAGTTGCCGACCGAGGCGTTGACCACGGTGGCGTCGGTCGCGCCGGTGAAGGTGAGGAACTGCTCGAACTGGTGGCTGCCGATGTCGCAGAGGATGCCGCCGTATTGCTCCTTCTTGAAGAACCAGGCGGGGCGGGAGGGGGCGTTGAGGCGGTGGGGGCCGAAGCCGATCACCTGGATAACGCGGCCGATGGCGCCCTGTTGCACGAGGTCGGTGGCATACATGGCCGACTCGACGTGGAGGCGCTCGCTGAAATAGCAGGCGTATTTGCGGCCGGTGCGGGCGACGGTCGCCTTGGCGGCGTCGAGCTGATCGAGGGTGGTGAAGGGGGTCTTGTCGGTGAAGTAGTCCTTGCCGGCCTCCATGACCTTGCAGCCGAGCGCGCCGCGGAGGTTGGGAATGGCGGCGGCGGCGACAAGCTTCACGTCTGCGTCGTCGAGGAGCTGGTCGAGCGAGCGAGCGACCCGGGCGCCGGGATATTTGGCGGCCATGGCCTCGGCCTTGGCGGTGTCGGCGTCATAAACCCACTTGAGCTGGCCGCCGGCCTCCACGAGGCCGTTGCACTGGCCGAAGATGTGGCCGTGATCGAGATGGGTGGCGGCGAAGACGAATTCGCCGGGCTTCACCACGGGCTGGGGTTTGCCCTGGGGGGCGTAGTTCATGCCGTCGGATTTTTGGCTCATGGGAAAGGCTTGGAGTGGGGAGCGTGGGGCGGGGAGCTTGGAGCAGGGAGCGGGGAGCCTGACACAAACGGCGGCTGTGCTAATCGCGCGGGTATGCGAACAATTGCGGCCCGGCGCGAGGCCCGGCGAAATCAACCGGCGGACGTCTTGGTCTTGTCCGCGAGCTCCTTGATGGCGCGCTCGATGGGGCGACGAGTGCCTTTGTCCATGCGGTCGATGAAGAGCGTGCCGTTGAGGTGGTCGACCTCGTGTTGGATGCAGCGGCCGAAGAGCCCGTTGCACAGGAGGGTGTGGGGCGTGCCCTGCGCGTCCTGGAAGGTCACGCGGATAAGGTCGGGCCGGGCCACGTCGCCGCGGATGTCGGGGAAGGAGAGGCAGCCTTCCTCATAGACCGTCTTGGCGGAGGGCAGGATCTCGACCTTGGGATTGGCCAGCACCATGGGCATGATGAGTTCCAGCGGGGGCTGGGCGCCGTCGAGCTCCCAGGAGAAATCCCGGTCGGTGTCGCGCAGGTCGATCACGCAAAGCTGGAGGGCGCGGCCTATCTGCTGGGCGGCGAGGCCGATGCCGCGCGCGTCGTGCATGGTGGCGACCATGTCGGCCGCGAGCTTGGTCAGGCCTGCGTCAAAAACGGTGACGGGCTCGCCTTTTTGGCGGAGCACGGAGGCGTTGTAGTGAACAATCGCGAGCGACATGGGTCGGTAGAGAAACGTGAAAGCCGTCAATCGGGGCGAGCGTGGATTTGCCCTCCCGCCCCGCAAACCAATAGTGCCTCCGCGATGACCGACTCCGCCGCCCACCCGCCGCCCGCCCGCCGCGCCTCCGCGGCGCGCGTCTGGACCGGGCTCCTGCTGGGCGCCTTGCTCGTGCTGGCCGCCTGGGCGGTGCCGGTCCACCTGCGCTCGCTTTCCCCCGCGCTGCTCAAGCTCGCCGCCGGCGGCACGCCCGGTCTGGCCGATCTGGCCGAGGCGCGGCTCGACGCCGCCCAGCCCGGCGCGGCCGCCCTCCTCCTGGCCGGCGCTCGCGAGGCCGGCGCCCCGAGCTCGGAGCTGCTGGGCCTGGAAACCGCGCTCAAAACCTTCGCCCAGCGCGAGCCGGTGCTCGCGGTGTGGGGCGGGGAGGATCCTTTTTTGCTGCCGCTCACCCGCCAGCCCGCCGCCCGCGCCGCCGCGGCCAAGGGCGAGAGCGCGCCGGTGCTGCGGTTTTTCGTGACCGCCGAGGCGCGCGCCGCGTTGCGCGGATTTTTGGCCAACTCCCGCCTCGCCGCGGTGCGCGACACGCTCGCGCTGGCCGAGCTGAAGGGCACGGGACGCTTCGTGCCCGCCGCCCGGCCCGGCGGCCAGACCTACGAGGCTCTCGTGCTGCTCGCCGCGCTCCTTCAGCAGGGCGAGCACCTCTCGCCGGCCTTCGCGCGCGTCTGGCGGGAGGAGGCCCGGGCCGCCCTGGCCCGCGGCTCGCTGGGCGAGACGCTGGAGCCGATGTTCATCGACCTGCTCGCGCTCGGCCGCCGGCTCGATTGGCGGCAGCTCACCACCGTGGCCGGCGGCGTGGAGACGCGCGAGGCGTGGGCCGAGCTGGGTCGCCTCGCCCGCGCCGGCGGCGGCTCCTTTACGCTGACCCTCGCCGCCGCGGTGGCCGATGGCGGCAAAGCCGGCTCGACCGAGCGCGTGGCCGTCTATCGTCGCGCGCATCCCGCCGACGCCGACGAGGACCTGCGCTTCGCCCTGCGCGAGGGCCAGGGCGCGGTGCGCCTGCTCCTCGACCGCGTCGTGCCGGTCAACCGCCAGCCCGCGCCGGCGCCGGGTCCGCTGGTCGAACTCGCCCTGCTGCATTCCGGCTGGGCCTTGGCGCTGCGTTTCGCGCTCTGCACGGCGGGCGCGTATCTCGTGCTGCGCGCCATCGACCGCGGCATGCGCGGCGGCGACACGCCCCACGCCGGTGCGGAAAAAGTTTTTCACGCCGGGGCGGGCGCGCTCGCGCTTGTCGCCACCGGCGCCTTTCTGCTCGTCACCGAACCCTACCTCGGCCGCTCCGCGCCTGCGCGCTTGGAAGGCCTCACCCTGGCCATGCCCGTGCTGGGGAACCTCGCCGATCCCGCCTCGCTCAAAACCGTCACGCCCTCCTTTGCCATGGACCTCCACTCGCTCCTCGCCATCGCGCTCTTCGGCGCCCTTCAGATCGCCATGTATATGGTGTGCCTCGCCAAGATCCGCTCCATCGACGCCCGGCCGGTCTCGCCGCTGGTGAAGCTGCGGCTCATGGAGAACGAGGAGAACCTCTTCGACGGCGGCCTCTACCTCGGCATCGGCGGCACCGCCACCGCGCTGGTGCTCCAGGTGCTCGGACTGGTCGAGCCCAACCTGCTCGCCGCCTACTCGTCCAATCTCTTGGGCATCACCTGCGTGGCGCTGGTGAAGATCCGCCACGTGCGCCCCTACAAGACCACCCTAATCCTCGCCGCGCAGGACGCGATCACCGCGGCGCCCGCGCCCGCGCGCTGAGGCCCGCGCCATGAACCGCACGCTGCTCCTCATCCTCTGCGACTTCCTGCTGCTGACGCTGCTCGCGCTCACGCGGTGGGAGGACGCCAAGCCCGCCGCCGCATCCGGCCGCACGGCGGCGACCGCGCCTGCGGCCGCCGCGACGTCCGCGGCCGGCGCCGGCGCGGCCACGCCCGAGCAGGACATGGTGGCGGTGATGCGCCTCTCCTTGGAGGACGAGCAGGCGCGGCGCGACGAGATCGCGCGCAATCTGGAGCGCACCGAGGCCGAGCGCCTCGCCGCCGAGCGCGCCAAGGCCGAGCTCTCGGAAAACCTCGCCCGCACCGAGAAGACCGCCGCCGAGCTCGACCAAAATCTCTCCGTCACCCGCGCCGCCGCCGAGGCCGAGCGCGCGCGCAACGCCGAACTCGCCCGCGAACTCGCCGCCCGCGAGGCCGAGGGGAAGCGCCGCGAGGCCGAACTCGCCCGCACCGCCGCGGCGGAGGCCGCCGCCCGCGCCCGCGCCGAGGAGATGGCGGTGAAGGTCGGCGTGGCCGAGCGCGAAAAACAGATCCTGCAATCGCAGACCGAGACCCTGCGCGCCGCGGTGGAGGCCGAGCGCGCCGAGCGCCAGCGTGTGCAGGAGACCACCACGCAGATCGCCGCCGCCGCCGGCCAGATCGCGGAAAAAACCGGCGAGCTCGCGAAGGAGATTCGCGAGTCGCAGCCCATCAACGCCAACACCCTCTTCGAGGCCTTTCAGCGCCGCCGCGTGGCGGCGCGCTTCGAGGCGACGCGTTCCACCTTTCTCGGCCCGGTCAACAAAACGCCCGAGACCCGCACCGTGCTCGCGAGCGATGGCAAGGACACCGTCGCCCTCCTGCACGTCGACGACACGCCCTTCGACCTGCGCGCGCCCGGCCAGCAGCCCGACTGGGACAGGCTCCAGCTCACGCTCGCCCGCGGCGGCGCCGCGGTGCGGCCTGCCCGCCTCGAGTTCGCCTCGCTTGATCCGCGCGTGATCGTCGTGCCCGTGAACGCCGAGCAGGCGAAACAGCTCGGCGGCGAGCCCTACCTGCTCGCGCTCGAGCCCTTCAAGTTTCCCGAGGCCGTGCTGATCAGCGCGGGCGGAGCCGGCTATGGCGAGCTGCCCTTCAAGCTCGACCCGCGCAACCCCGGCTACGTGAAGGTCGACAATCGCCTCGTGCGCCGGCTCTTTGGCGACTTCTCGCCCTCGCGCGGCGATCTCGTGCTCAGCAAGACGGGAGAACTCCTCGGCATCATGGTGAGCAACGACACCTGCGCCCTGATCAACAATTTCCTGCCCTCGCGCACGCTTCCGCTGGGCTCCGACATCAAGGCGACGCCAACCGGACCGGTGCTCGACGCCGTGCAAAAGCGCTACTTCGCCCTGCCGCAGAGCCTGAAATGACCCGCGCCGCGCCCGACATCCTCTGGATCGTGACCACGCAGTGGCGGGCGCAGGCCTGCGGCTACGCGGGCGACCCGAACGCGCGCACGCCCGCGCTCGACGCGCTCGCGGCCGATCCGCGCACGGTCAACTACGCTCAGGCGGTGACGCCGCATCCTTTCGGCCCGTTCGCGCGCGCGGCGATGCTCACCGGCGCGCCTTCGCCGGAGAACGGCGTGCGCGATTATTGGGACGCGTTGCCGCGCGGGGCGCGCACGATTGCCCGCGAACTGGGCGAGCGCGGCTACGGCACGGCGTTTTTCGGCAAGTGGGGCGTGGGCGAGCGCGACCGCGCGGCGCCGCTCGTGGGCGAGGCGGCGGCGCGCGTGCCAGTGCCTCGCGAGGCACGCGGCGGGTTTCGTTGGTGGGTCGGTTTCGAAGGCGGTTTTTTGCTCAACGATCCGTGGCTGCATGGCAACGGGATCGAGGGTTTTGCGCGGCGCCCAGG
>JAIXVY010000110.1 GCA_027482505.1 Opitutaceae bacterium
CGCGGCGCGGCGCCGCCGGCCGCGGATGGCCGCTTTCCCGCGCTTTCCCTGCGATGGAGGTTGCCCCGGGCGCGGAAACCGAGCTTTACCAAGGGCCCTGTCTTCAATCCCCAGCCAATGACCGTGGACACCTCGCACGTGCAGATCGGCAACATCCGCACGGACTTCGCAAGCTTCCCGAGCCGCTCCGGACTCAACATCTGCGCGTGCCTCGACCACCGCGGCGACCTCTCCGGGCGACCCTGGGTGGTCATGGCCCCGAAATACGGCGAGACGAAGAAGAACAATTTGCAACTCGCCTACCAATTGGTGGCGAACGGGGTGAACGTGCTGCGCTTCGACCAGACGAACCACGTCGGCGAAAGCGAGGGGCGCATGCAGGATTTCACCCTGCCCGGGGCCGTGTCCGACATCCTCGGCTGCTATGACTATCTCGAGCGCTCGGGCCATGCGCGCTCCGCCGTGCTCGTCTCGAACAGCCTCTCGGCCCGCTGCGCCTTTCGCGCCGCGGTCGAGGACCGCCGCATATCGCGCCTCGTGAGCGTGGTGGGCGTGGTCAACATGCAGCGCACCCTGCGCGCGGTCTACAACGAGGACATCTTCGGCACCTTCCTCGCCGGCCGGCACTGGGGCCTGACCGACATCCTCGGCTTCGACATCAACGGCGAGATCTTCCTCGGCACCGCGGTCGACGCCCGCATGCACGACCTCGAGGGCACGATCGAGGACCTCGCGCGCCTGCGCGTGCCGCTGGTCTATTTTCACGCCACCAACGACGCCTGGGTGGACGCCGGGGACGTGGAGCGCGCGCTCGGGCCCCAGCCCCTGGCCCGCGCCATCCCCGTCGAGGGCGCGATGCATGAGGTGAGGGAAAACCCGCGCGCCGCCGAGGCGGTCTTTCGCCGCGTGGTCTGGGCCTGCCTCACCGAAGACGAGTATCCGGGCGACGCGCGCGCCGGGCTGCGCGACGTGGACATGAAACTCGTGGTCGCGCAGAACAAGCGCGAGCGAGAGCGCCTGCGCCGCTCGGAGATGCCGACCGAAAGCGAGACCAGCTTCTGGTCGGGCTACCTGGAGAAATACAGCGTCCTCGAAAAATCCGAGGACTACCGCGACTACATCCGCCTGCTCGGCCGGCTCTGCGCCTTCCGTCCCGGCGCCGCGGTGCTCGACGCGGGCTGCGGCAACGGGATGTTCGGCCGCTGGGCGCTGCGCGAGGTCATGCTCCAGCGCCAGGCCGCCCCGGCCTCGTCGCCCGAACCCTCGCTCTACATCGGGCTCGATCTCACCGACCGCGGCCTGCGCGACGCGATGGGGCACCACGTCGACGCGCTGGGCCGTTTCCCGGAGGATCTGGGGCGCGCCGGGCCGCCCGGTTTCGGCTACCTGCGGTTCGACTTCAACGACCTCGGGGATCCGGCCCACGGCGACGCCCGGCTGCCCTTCGAGGACGCGACCTTCGACGTCGTCTGCTGCAGCCTCGTGCTCTCCTACCTGCGCAGGCCGCAGGCGCTCCTCAAGGAGCTGCAACGCGTGGCGCGCCCGGGCGCCGTGCTCGTGCTCTCCAGCATGAAGCCGCACTGCGACATGTCGGCCATCTACCGCGATTTCATGGAGCAGCAGGCGGAGCCGGAGGAGATCGAGCGCGCCCGCAACCTGCTCCGCGCGGCGGGCAAGATCCGGCAAAAGGAGGAGGTCGGGCACTATGCGTTCTTCTCGGACGCGGAGCTGGCCGCGCTCGCCGCCGAGGCGGGCTTCACGGTGCGGGACGCGATGACCTCGCTCGGCAACCAGGCCGTGGTGGTGAAGGCGCAGAAGTGATGCCGCGGTGATCGCCTACCAGATCATCTCCTCGCTGCTGAATTTCCTGGGCGCGGTCACGCTCGGCTTCGCCGTGGTGCTGCGCGGCCGGGGCGACCACCTCAACATCCGCTTCGGCCTTTTCGCCTTCGCCATCGGCGCGTGGTCGGCGGCCTATCTGTTCTGGCAGCTCAGCGCGGACGCCGAGGCCGCGCTTTTTTTCACCCGGGCGCTGATGCTCTTCGCCTATTTCGTCCCGGTGACGTTTTTCCACTTCATCGCGGAGCTGTGCGGCGAGCGGCGGCGATGGACGGTGGGGCTGGGCTACCTTGCGGCGCTGGCGCTCGCCGCGCTTAATTTCACCCCGCTGATGGTCGCGCGGGTCGAGCCCGCCATGGGCTTTCCCCACTGGCCCAAGGCGGGGCCGCTCTACTGGCTGTATCTGCTGCTCTTCGGCCTGCTGACCGCCCGCGCCGGCCTGCTGCTCCTCCACGCGCTCAAGGGCGCGTCCGGCACCCGCGCCGCCCAGCTGCGCGACATTCTTCTCGCCGGAGTGATCGGCTTCGGCGGCGGCGCGACGAACTTTCCCCTCTGGTATGACGTGCCGCTGCCCCCGCTGGGCAACCTGCTCGTGCTGCTCTACCTCCTCATCATGGCGCACGCCGTGTCGCGCTACCGGGTGCCCCTCGTCGGCTACGACTTCATGCTCGCCCTCGTTTACCTCGGGCTGAGCGTGACGCTCTCGGTCGCCTGGGTGATAGGCCTGGTGATCCTCGCGCCGGTGGCCGGGGCGGAACCGGCGCCGGGCGAGCTCTTCGCGCACTTCTTCGCGGCGATGCTGGTGTGCCTGTTTTTCTTCTGGATCGTGCCGCGCCTGCGCCGGGTGGCGGAGCGCATTCTGGCCCGCACTTATCTCCGCCGGCGGCGCGATCCCCAGCAGAAGCTGCGGCGGCTCGGCGCGCGGCTGGGCTCCATCGTGGACGAGGAGGCGATCTTCGAGAACGTGGCCGTCGAGGTCGCGCAGGCCTTCGACCTCAAGGAGGTGGCCGTCTACATGCGCTCGGAATTCGACCGCGTCTATCGCCTGCGCATCGCGCGCGGCTGGACCTCCTGCCCGGAGGCCTGCCCGCTGGACTCGGTGGTGGCGCGCGTGTTCGAGACCCAGAAATCCCCGCTCTTTCTCGACGGCACCGAGCAGCGGGTGGGCGCGGAGCTGGGCGCCGAACTGGAGCGCTTCGGCGAGCGCCTGCGCTTCGCGGCGGTGTGCCCGATCGCGAGCGACGACTTCCTCGCCGGATTCATGCTGCTGGGCGGACGGGCGAACGACGAACGCTACACCGAGGCGGAGATCGCCCTGCTCGAGGCGGTATGCGCCCAGGTGGCGGTGACCCTGCGCGCGCGCCAGCTGGAGCGCCGGGCCAGCCAAACCGACAAGCTCATCGCCCTCGGCACCCTGGCCGCCGGCCTCGCCCACGAATTCCGAAACCCGCTGACCTCGGTGCAGACCTTCTCCGCCATGCTCGGCGAAGGCCGGGTGGACCCGGAGGAACTCCGTGAACTGGCCGCGGTGGTTCGGCGCGACGTGCGGCGCATCACCGGCATCGTGGACAACATCTCCGCCTTCGCGGACAGCAATCAGGTGCAGATGGGCGCGGTGGACATCGAGGGCGTGCTGCGCGGCGTGCTCGACATCCTGCGTCCGGAGCTGGAGCGCGCGGGCGTGGAGGCCCGTCTGGATTGTCCGCCCGCGCCGCCGATACGCGGCAACCATGGTCAGCTCGTCCAGGTGTTTCTCAACCTCGCCCAAAACGCCGTCCAGGCCTTGGAGGGCAGGCCGAACGGGACATTGCGCATCTCCGTGGCGATCCAGGAGCGGGATGTGCCCCGCCCGCATCTCTGCGTCACGGTCGAGGACAACGGCCCGGGCATCTCGCCCGAGGTGCTGCCGCGCATCTTCGAGCCCTTCATCACCACCAAGGCCACGGGCCGGCGCGACGGACGGCAGGGCATGGGCCTCGGGCTGGCCATCGTGAAGCGCATCGTGCAGCACCACCGGGGCGACATCCAGGCGCTTGCCGAGCCCGGACGCGGCGCCGTCTTTCACGTCAGTTTCCCCTTTGCCGACTAACCGATGAGCTCCGCCGAAAAAACCGTCTCCGACGGCTCCCGAGTCCTGCGCGCCTTCGCGCGCGCCTTTGGCCGCTTCGAGGATTTCGACCGCTTCACCGCCGCGCTGGAGGGCGCGCTCTCCGGCGCGGGCGGCGTGGGGCGCATCCGGCTCGATCTGGACCAGGCCGAAGCGGCCGAGGGCGAGCGCTTCGAGGCCCACGTGCTCGCCATGCCGCTGCTCGACCGGGGCAAGAGCCTCGGCGTGATGCTCGCCGGGGATCCGGCGGAAAGGCGGCGCTTCGGGGCCGAGGACCTGCATCTGCTCTCGGGGCTGGCGGACTTCGTCGGCGCCACGCTCGCGCAGGCCCGGCGCGCCGCCGACGCGGGCCGCGCGCGGGAACTGCTCCGGCTGCTGCTCGACCAGGCCCCGGTGGGCATCGCGGCCTACGATGCGGAGCGTCGTCCGCTGGTGGAGAACTCGCTCGCCGCGGGCTGGCTGGGCGGCGCGATGCCCCCGCTGCCCGAGGCGGCCGGCGGCTCCGCGTCCTTTCACTTTCGCGCGGGCGGGCGCCTGATCGCCGGCGAGGCCCGGCCTCTGCCCGGTCGCGGGGAAGGCGGCTGGGTGGTGGTGCTCCACGATCTCAGCCCCGAGCAGGGCCGCCTGCTGGACGGACTGGAACGCGAACTCTACCGCGCGCTCGCCCAGGAACGCCCCTTCGGTATCGCACTGCTGGATACGGCAAACGCGCCCGGGATGCTCTCACGCCTGCCGGAGCTGCGCGCCGCCCTGGCGCCGGGCGAGCTGGCCGGACCCTACGACGCCACGCGCGTCGCGCTCGGCCTCGGCGCCTCCGGCCCGGCGCTGCGCGCGCGCCTGCGCGGCCTCCGCGCCGCGCTGGGCGACCCCGCCGCCGCGCAGCTTGGCTACGCCGAACTGCGCCGGGACGGTCGCTCGGCCGAGGATCTGCTCAAATCCGCCCTGGCGCGCCACGAGGCCTTCGAGACCGCGCTGCGACCCGCGCTGCTCGTGCACGGGGAGAGCGTCGCGGTGGCGGACTCTCTGGCGCTGGCGCTCGGGCGCGAGTTTCGCCTCGCCCGCAGCGCCACGACCGCGGAGGCGGAGGCGC
>JAIXVY010000045.1 GCA_027482505.1 Opitutaceae bacterium
GAAGTAGGTGCTTAAAGTAGAACCTGAGGAGAAGTTCTGCTCAAACAAGGTCTGCCCTAAAGCAGAACCGACCCCAAAAAAAATCCCCAAGGAGCAAAGTGTTATTTTCATGTTGAAGATAGTGCTTTTCCCTCAGCAACCCGCGCGCCAACTGTTTCGCAACTCGGCTACGTAACATTTCGGCACGTTGGCCCTGTTGGCCCTACCTGCCCTTTTCCGACCGCAGGCTCCCACGCGGCTCCGCTAAATCTCGCGCCGCTTTCACCCATTCTGACGCCAAATCTGCCACGTTTGCGTTTGCCGCCCCGGTCACCTCTCCCACCCTGCGGGCAATCATGCCCGCCTCCGCGCCCGCTCCCGTTTCCGCCTCCAGCTCCGCCGGCTCCCTGGCCGCCCTCCTTGCGCCCACCGATTCCTTCGCGCCGCGCCACAACTCCCCCGACGCCGCGGAACAGACCAAGATGCTCGCCGCCGTCGGCTATCCCTCGCTCGACGCCCTGATCGACGCCACCGTTCCGGCCTCCATTCGCCTCGAAAAACCGCTCACCCTACCCGCCCCGCTCAACGAGTCGGCCGCCCTTGCCGAACTCCGCTCCATCGCCAGCCTCAACAAAGTATTCCGTAACTACATCGGCCAAGGCTACTACGGCACGCTGACGCCGCCCGTCATTCAGCGCGCGATTCTAGAAAACCCCGGCTGGTATACCGCCTACACCCCCTACCAGGCCGAAATCGCCCAAGGCCGCCTCGAGGCCCTGCTTAACTTCCAAACCCTCGTCACCGACCTCACCGGCCTCGACATCGCCAACGCCTCCCTTCTCGACGAGGCCACCGCCGCCGCCGAGGCCATGATGCTCTGCCACCGCGCCAAGGACGCCGACGGCGGCGTTTTCTTCGTCTCCGAGCGCTGCCACCCCCAGACCATCGATCTCGTCAAAACCCGCGCCAAGCCGCTCGGCATCGCCGTGCAGGTCGGCGACCACGCCGCTCTCGACGTCTCCGCCACCGCCGGTCTCTTCGGCGTGCTCGTTCAATACCCCGACACCCGCGGCGACATCCACGACTTCGCGGATCTCTTTGCCCGCGTCCATGCCGCCGGCGGCTTCTGCGTCGTCGCCACCGACCTCCTCGCCCTCACCCTACTCCGCGCCCCCGGCGAATTCGGAGCCGACGTCGCCGTCGGCTCCGCCCAGCGCTTCGGCGTCCCCCTCGGCGGCGGCGGTCCCCACGCCGGCTTCTTCGCCACGCGCGACGCGCTCAAGCGCCAGATGCCCGGCCGCCTCGTCGGCGTCTCCAAGGACGCCCAGAGCCGCCCCGCCCTCCGCCTCTCCCTCGGCACCCGCGAACAGCACATCCGCCGCGACAAGGCCACGTCCAACATCTGCACCGCCCAGGTTCTCCTCGCGGTCATGGCCTCCATGTATGCCGTCTGGCACGGCCCCGCCGGCCTCCGCCGCATCGCCACCCGTATCCACACAGCCACGACGCTGCTCGCCGCCGCCCTCCGCCGCGCCGGGGCCGTGGTGAACTCCGGCCCCGTTTTCGACACCCTGGTCGTCGGCAACGTCGCCGCCGCCCGCGTCCACGCCGCCGCAGAGGCCCAGAAGATCAACCTGCGCGCCATCGACGCCACCACCGTCGCCCTATCCCTAGACGAAACCGTCTCCGAGGCCGATCTCCGCGACATCCTCTCCTGCTTCAGCGAATCCGCCGAGCTCTCCGCCTCCGATCTCCCGAGCGCCCGCGCCCAAGCCCACTGTCAATCATTGATTGACATCGGATCGACCCTCGGCGCCCACGCCCGCGGTTCGGCGTTCCTTAGCGCCAAGGTTTTCAACAGCTACCACACCGAGCACGAGCTCCTGCGCTACATCAAGCGCCTCGAGGCCAAGGATCTTTCCCTGTGCCACTCGATGATCTCGCTCGGTTCGTGCACCATGAAGCTCAACTCCGCCAGCGAGATGTTTCCCGTCTCCTGGCCCGAGTTCGGCGCCATCCATCCCTTCGCCCCCGAGGACCAGCGCCGCGGCTACGCCCGCCTCGCCCGCGAACTCGAGGCCTGGCTCGCCGAGATCACCGGTTTCGCCGCCGTCTCCCTCCAGCCCAACGCCGGCTCCCAGGGCGAATACGCCGGCCTCCTCGCCATCCGCGGCTACCAGGAGGCCCGCGGCCAGGGCCACCGCACCATTTGCCTCATTCCGACCAGCGCCCACGGCACCAACCCCGCCTCCGCAGTCATGTGCGGCTACGAGGTCGTCCCCGTCGCCTGCGACACTCAGGGCAACATCGACGTCGCGGACCTGAAGGCCAAGGCCGACCAGCACGCCGAGCGCCTCGCCGCGCTCATGATCACCTACCCGTCCACCCACGGCGTATTTGAAACGACGATACAGGAAATCTGCGCCCACATCCACGCCATGGGCGGCCAGGTCTACATGGACGGCGCCAACATGAACGCCCAGGTCGGCCTCACCTCGCCCGGCCGCATCGGCGCCGACGTCTGCCACCTGAACCTCCACAAGACCTTCTGCATCCCGCACGGCGGCGGCGGCCCCGGAGTCGGCCCCGTCTGCGTCGCGGCCCACCTCGCGCCCTACCTGCCCGGCCACCCCGTGAGCGCCCCGCGCCACGTGCTCGCCGACGGCACCGCGCTGACGCCCACCACCATCGGCGCCGTCTCCGCCGCGCCCTACGGCAGCGCGAGCATCCTCGTCATCCCGTGGATGTATATCCGCATGATGGGCGAGGCCGGTCTCACCGAGGCGACCAAGCTCGCCATCCTGAACGCCAACTACGTCGCCGCCCGCCTGGAGAAATTCTTCCCCGTGCTCTACCGCGGCCAGAACGGGTGCGTCGCGCACGAGTGCATCATCGACCTGCGCGGCTGGAAAAAGCACGGCGTCGAGGTCGAGGACGCCGCCAAGCGCCTCATGGACTACGGCTACCACGCCCCCACCATGAGCTGGCCCGTCGCCGGCACGCTCATGATCGAGCCCACCGAGAGCGAAAGCCTCGCCGAGCTGGATCGCTTTTGCGACGCCATGATCGGCATCCACGGCGAGATGCAGGCCGTCGCCAACGGCGAGGCCGACAAGCTCGACAACCCGCTCAAGCACGCCCCGCACACCAATCTCGTGGTCTGCGCCGACGAGTGGAAGCGCGGCTACTCGCGCGAACTCGCCGCCTTCCCCGCGCCGTGGACGCGCGCCAGCAAGTTCTGGCCCGCCGTCGGCCGCGTGGACAACGTCTACGGCGATCGCAATCTCGTCTGCTCCTGCGTCGGCATGGAGGCCTACGCGGAGACAAAGTAAGCCGAATCCCTCAACGCGGAGGCGCAGAGGACGCGGAGGACGCCAAGAGCATGACTTTTCACGGAACCTCTCTCTCCACGCCCATCGGGGAAATTTGTTTGGCCCTGGACGAGTCAGGCGCGCTCGCCGCCTTGGCCTTCGAGGGCACGCGTTCGCTCGCGTCCTTCCTGCCGCCTGGCGCCTTGATCGCTTCGGATGCCACGCGTTGCAAGGCGGCCGCGGCCGAGCTGCACGCCTACTTCGCGGGACAGCTCCGCACCTTCACGCTTCCTCTCGCGCCCGCCATCGGCACGCCCTTCCAGCGGCGCATCTGGCAGGCGCTGACACGCATTCCCCACGGGGTCACCTGGAGCTACGCACGTCTGGCCGGCGAAACGGGCGGCGTGGCCCGCGCCGTGGGCCAGGCCAACGGCGCCAACCCGCTCTGCGTGGTGGTGCCCTGCCACCGCGTCATCGCCGCCGACGGCACGCTAGGCGGCTACTCCGGCGGACTCGACCGCAAACGCTGGCTACTCCGCCACGAAGGCGCGCTGCTCGCCTAATTTCGCAGTTCAACGCAGAGTGGCAGGGGCGCGGAGGAAGAAAAACAGCGGAGAAATAATCTCCGATCATTCTCTTCTCCGCGCCTCCGCGTCTCTGCGTTGAAACTCCGCTTTCTCAGTCCTGCGGCTCGGCGCGGTGGGCGTCGGTCGCGAGCGCCGGCGCGAGCACGACGTTCTTGATCCGGATGCCCGCCATTTTCGTCACGATCTTTTCCGCCTCGCTCGAAGTCACGTCCACGAGCGTGTGGCGCTGATGGATGTCCATCGCGCCCACCACCGTGGCGGGCAAACGCGTCACGCCTGCGATCTTTCCGACGACGTCGGCGGGCGTGACGAGGTTCTTCCGGCCCACGTTGAAGTAGAGCGTGGTGAAGCCAGGCTCCCGGCCGGTGCGGGCGGGACGCTCGAACTTCTGTTTGCTCGGGCGCGCGGGGCGATCCGACTCCTCGGACCGGGCCTCGCCGCCAAAATATTCCTCGCGCTCCTCCTGCGCCTGAAACTTTGGCGCGGGTTTGTGCGCGGCGGCCTTGGGCGCGGGCATCGGCACCGGGATCGGCGGGCGGCTCTCGTCGTCGTAGGGACGCGAGATCTTGGGCGCGGGGGGACGCGCGTCCTCGCCGTCGGTTTCGCCGGCGCCGGGCTGTCCGCCCTGCATGAGGTGAATGAGCGCGGCGATGATATCGGTGCTGTTGTAGCCCTGCTCGAGGAAGCGGTCCACAATGCGGTCCTGGGGACGGAACTGTTTGGCGTCGAGGGTGGCGCGCAGGCGCTCGAAGAACACGTTCTCGCGCGCCTCCTCGACCTGGTCGAGGGAGGGCACGCGCTCGCGACGCAGCGGCAGGCGCGCGTAGCGAATCATGTTTTGCAGGCCGTAGATCTCGCGGCCGCTCACGAAAGTGAAGGCGCGGCCGGTGCGGCCGGCGCGGCCGGTGCGGCCCACGCGGTGCGTGTAGTCCTCGGCGTCGTTCGGGAGGTCGTAGTTGAACACCACCTCGAGGTCGTCGACGTCGAGGCCGCGCGCCGCCACGTCGGTGGCGACAAGGAACTCGAAGCCGCGGCGGCGGAACTTGTCCATCACGCGCGTGCGCACCGCCTGGGTGATGTCGCCGTGCAGGCGATCCACCGCATAGCCGCGCGAGGCGAGAATCTCGACCAGCTCGTCCACCATGTTCTTGGTCGCGCAGAAGATGATGCCGTAGCGAAAATCGTGCAGATCGATCAGGCGGGTGAGCGCCTCGACCTTCGAGCGACGGTCCACCTCGATGTAAACCTGGTCCACCTTCGGCGCGTTTTGCGCCTGGGCCTCGATCTTCACCCAGGCCGGATCCTTGGTGTAGCGCTGGATGAGCTGCTTGATCGGCGGCGGCATCGTGGCCGAGAAGAAAAGCGACTGGCGGCCGGTGGCGGGCGTGGCGGCAAGGATGTGCTCGATGTCGTCTCGGAAGCCCATGTCGAGCATGCGGTCGGCTTCGTCGAGGATGACGATCTTGAGGTGGTCCAGCTTGATCGTGCCGCGCTCCATGTGGTCCATCACGCGGCCGGGCGTGCCGATCACGATCTGCGCGCCGGCGTCGAGCGCGCGGAACTGGCGCTCGTAGCTTTGGCCGCCGTAGACGGGCACCTCGCGCACGCCTTTTTTGAAGAAGGCGAGCTTGGCGATTTCCTCGGCCACCTGGATCGCGAGTTCGCGCGTGGGGCAAAGGATCAGCGCCTGCACCTTCTTCAGGGCGGGGTCGATCCGCTCCACCGCGGGAATGCCGAAGGCGGCGGTCTTGCCCGACCCCGTGGCGGACTGGCCGACGACATCGCGCCCCTCGAGCAGCAGCGGGATGACCGCGGTCTGAATGGGCGAGGCTTCCTCGAAACCCATCTTGTCGACTGCCTTGAGGACTTCCGGCGAGAGGCCGAGTTCGGTAAACGGACGTTTTTCCATGATGGCGAGAGAGTGCGGACCCGCGTGGAAAAAAGAAAGAGGTTAAAAACCGCGGCTTAAAACCCCTCGTCTTCCCAAAAGACCCGCGTCCGGCGCCGCTCTTCGGCGACTTCCTGCAAGATCGTGCGCAGCGCCTCCCGGCCCTCCGGCCCGTCCAGCGCGTCGCGGAAGCGCTTCACCGCCTCGCTCTGCTGGCGCAGCGCGAGGAGGATCCGCTCAAGATCGCAGGGCGCGCCGGTCATCGGGTCCATGAAACGCGAGACCGCCGCGAAGCGCGGTGAAAACGCCACCTCGCGCAGTTCCGCCTGCAAGTCCGCCACCTGTTCCTCGAGCAGCTCGGAGTAGATGCCGAGCTTCTCATCGCCCAGCTTCTCGAGGTCGCCCTCCTCGCGTGTGATCCACTCCAGCTCCAGTCGCAGCAGGGTATGCAGGTCGCCCTCGCGATAGGCTTTGTTGAGATCCTGCATGAGCGAGTGTTTCCGCTCGCGCAGCACGGGGTCCCGCTCGAGGTCCGGGTGCAGGGCCTTCGCGAGCTGTTTGTAGATTCCCACAACCGTGCGCTTCCGCGCCTCCTCGCGTTGAGCCACGTGCTCCGCCGCACGTCGTGACTCCGGTTCGGCGTGCTGCGCGCCGGTCGCCGACCCGCCTGCGTCGCCTTCCTGGGACCCATCGCCCTCGGGACCGGCGCCGGAAGATTCCGCCCCGGCTTTTTCCGGGTCCGCGGCATCCGCGTCCGGTCCGCCCCCGCCGTCTCCCTCGACTGCGTCGGCCGGGTTCAGTTTCCGCCAGAGCTGCCTCAGCTCCGCGTCGAGCAGGGCGCCCTCGGTCTCCAGCAGCAGGCGGAGCTGCGCGCGCAGGAGCTCCTCGAGGTTGTCGCGCTGCCGGGAGCCGAGCCCCTTGGGCGCGCGCCAAAACGCCTCCAGCAGCCCCACCGCCTGCTTGCGCCGCTCCACCATGCGCCGCTCCTCGGGATGGATACGCTCGCGGTAAGCGTGCAAAAACTTCTCCCAGCGCGTCGCCATGCGGACCTTCTCCGCGCGCAGCGTCTCGACGCGGCGCAACAAGACGTCGAAGCGTTTCCGCGCCTTCGAGAGCGGTCCCGCGCGGTCGCCCGCCATTCGCAGGCTGAGCGGCAAGACCTCCGGCGCGCCGTCGCCTTCCGCGGGGACGGCGCGTTTCGTAGAACGCGAAGATTGCGATGCGCGCTTGGGCATTGATTCCACCCACGCCCCGGCCGGAGCGCGAGTCAAACTCCGGTGGGCGCGAGATACGGCTCGATGGCGCGAAAGCCCGGCGCCGCGCAGAGACGGTCGCGGTCCGCTAAATTCGCGCACAGGTAGAGCGCGTAGCCGCCGTGTCCGCCGCCGCAGTATTTCCAAGCCAGGGGCTTCACGCCGCCGAGAGCCGCTGCGCCGGCCGCGCCCGCCGCGGCGTCCCCGGGCAGGGGCTTCATGCCCTCGCCGATTTGCATGACGTAGGATACGCGCACCGCCTCGGCGAGAAGGGCGAGGTCGTTCTTCCAGACCGCCTCGCGGCCGATTTTCCCCGCGCGCTCGATCGCGTCGTAGTCGCGGGTGTTGCCGACGTTGGCCGGCGTGTCGTGCGAGGAGCCGGTCCAGTAGATGGCCATGCGTCCGCGCAGCATCTCGCCCGAGGTCTTCACCTCGAGCTCGGGTCTGGCGCCGCTGCGCCAGACGCAGAGGCCGGTTTCGGCGATCACCGCCGGGTCCTGCCAGCCCACGCCGAGATCGAGTTCGGCGCCCACCCCGTTCTTGCCGTTGAGCAAGGCCC
>JAIXVY010000457.1 GCA_027482505.1 Opitutaceae bacterium
ATCGGCCACATCCTCACCGGCCTCGGCGCCACCCTCGAGCACGTGGTGATCAACGACGTCAACGAGGGCACCTTCTACGCCCGCATCCTGCTCAAGATGAAGAACGAGCTCGGGCAAAAAATCGTCGAGCTCGACGCCCGCCCGAGCGACAGCACCGTGCTCGCCCTCGCCCACGGACGCCCCATCCTGGTGGCGAAGAAAGTCTACGACGCGGTCGACGACATGAGCGAGATCCTCGAGCGCGTGCTCAAGCAGCAGTCGGAAACCGCCGAGGAGGAAGCGGACGACGAGTTTGGCGAGACCGACGAATCCGAGGACGACCCGGACAAGAAGTAGGCGCGCGGAGAAAGCGTCCGCCGTCCCCGGCGGCTCCGCCGGCGAAAAGCCGCCCGACGCGGGGCGGCCTCATAACAATGGCTGATTGCTTCTGGATTTTTAGGGAGGGACGGACCGCCGGGCCGTCCGCGCGAAGGGACGGCTTTCGTAAACCGCGGCGGGCCCGGCGATCCCGCCCTACCCGCAGAAGTCTGTTTCCTCTCAGCCGCTGGCCTCACTCCTCCAGCTCGACGTTCCAGTAGGCGAGATCGAGGAAGTCCTTCCAGCGCTCGCGCTGCTGGTTGTTGAGCACGAGCGAAATCACCGGACGCCACTTCGGGCGCACCGGCTTGCACACCAGGCGCATGTGGGCCTCGTGCGGGAGGCGGTTGGCCTTGCGCGAGTTGCACT
Source organism: Opitutaceae bacterium (assembly GCA_027482505.1). Classification (GTDB taxonomy): domain Bacteria; phylum Verrucomicrobiota; class Verrucomicrobiia; order Opitutales; family Opitutaceae; genus IMCC26134_A. The sequence continues at coordinate 727 of JAIXVY010000457.1, forward strand.
TGATGCACGAGCACACGATGTTCTCCCACGTCGTCTTGCCGCCGCGGTCGCGCGGGATGACGTGGTCGAGGTTGAGCTCCTCGCGCGGGAAAATCTTCCCGCAATACTGGCAGGTGTCCTTGTCGCGGGCGAAGACGTTGTTGCGCGTGAGCTTTAGCTCCTTGCTGGGAAGCTTGTCGAAAAAAGTGAGCAGGATGACGCGCGGCAGCCGGATGGTCGTGCGCGGCGTGTGCACGGTGTCGAGCGTCTCGATGGGCGGATTGGATTTGGAGAAATCCATCCAGTCCATGAACGAGAAGACGCGAAAGTCGTCCTGATGATGATGGACGACGGCGGCGTGGCCGCGCGCGAGCAGGGCGAAAGCGCGCTTGGCGCAGATTACGTTGATCGCCTGCCACAGGCGATTCAGCACCAACACCGGCTGATCTAGGACGGCCTCCATGTTGGGCCCTATCGGCTAGGCCTCACCCCCCGCCCTGTCAAGGCGCGCCCCGGGAATCGTGCGCGAAGCGGCGTTTTTTCACCCGAACGCCGCGGACGGAAGGCGCGCGGGGCGCCGCGTCAGCCATCGAGCGGTTCGCGCCCGATCAACTCCACGGTGGCGCCGCCGGTGCGCACCCGCACCCGCTCGCCGCCGCCGTTAAAATCCGCGACGAGCGCAGACTCGTTGAAACCGCCGCGGCGCACCAAGGGTTCCAAGCCTCGCGAACGAACCTTGCCGAGCAGGAGGGTCGAGGCGTCGATCGTGAAAGGCAGCGTGCGGTCGATCTGGAGCGTGACGATGCCCGCCGAGGTGCTCAGCTCCAGCCCCGGAGGCAGCGGCGCGCAGAGGCCCACCAGGAGGGCGGCGTCCTTGCCCGCCATCTTGAGGCGGTCGCGAAAACGCTGCACCTCGATCGAGCCGTTCGAGGTTTCGAGCGTCGAGGGACCGTTTAGCGTGCCGGCGAAGATGTTGCCGTTGACGGTCTTCAAATCGACCCGGCCGGAAACGTCCGCAAGCGTGATGCTGCCGCCGCGGGTTTTGGCCCTCACGTCGCCGCGCACGCGCTTGAAAAAAAACGAGCCGGAATCGCCCTCCAGATCCACCGAGCCGTCGAAGTCACCGACCGACACGCCGGCGGCCACCGTGCGCACCTGCAACGCGGTCCCGGCGGGCATCTCCACCTTCACCGAGATCACCACCTGCAAGGCGGGATCGCGGTCGTAGACCACCCAGCGTGAATCGCGCAAGACGAGGCCCACCCGCCGCGCATCCGCCTGGAAGCGCGGCTTCAGATGATCGAACGCGCGGCCGGCCACGCGTTCCAACCGCTCGGTCCGCTCCCGGATCAGCTTCTCGTCGGCGGGGTCGGGCCGCGCCTTTTCCCCGTCCTGCAAAGAAAACCGGATGCTTATCTTCACCTCCGTCCCGGCCGGACGATTCACCACCTCCAGCAGACCGCGCTCCACGTCGAGCGCCACGACTTCGGAAGGGGCCGGAAACACCTTTTCATACATTCGCGTCGCTTCCTGACCACGCGCCAGCGGCACGAGGAGACAGAAAAGCAGAAGCGAACGGCAAAACTCCATAAAGGTAGGCAAGTAAACGTTGAAGGCGGCTGGCTTAGGATCGGCCAAAGCAGACGCAAGTAATAGGCCCAAAAGGGCCTAATCCCAAAAAAGAGTCACAGAGACCGTATCGCGAGCGATATTGTTCAAACTTTCGCGCTATTATCGCACTTATAGTGAACTCGCTTGCGCAATTCCGCCAAGGCGCGCTGCGCGGAACGCTGCGCGCTTTCGGTGTCGGGCACGCCCGGCCCCAGTCGCAGGCTGCCCGAATCGGAGCGGGCGGGCAGGTGCTCCTCCTGGATCAAGCCGCCGATCAGCAGCAGCTGCTCGGCGCGCGCATCCAGTCGCGCGCCGGGAAAACCCGTGTTGCGCGCCAACCAGAGAAAAAGCCGAGCTGGGGGAATGTTTGCTTCGCCTGACATGACGCACAGGTTGCTAGGACGTCGCGTCGCGCGTCAACCGCCACCATGATGCTCCGCCTTATCTCTCTACGCACCGTCCTTCCCGCCCTGCTCCTCGCCGGCCTGGGTTTTTTCACCGCGATCGCCGCCGAGCCGGGCGAGCCCGCTCCCGCCGCGCCGGCGCGCGCCTACCCGGCGCCCGACGCCGACGGCAAGGTGCGCCTCGCGGACGCGGAGTGGAAAAAACGCCTCGCCCCGGACCAGTTTCGCATCCTGCGCGGCTCCGCCACCGAGCGGCCCTTCTCCTGCGAGCTCTGGAAAATCTCCGACAAGCCCGGCGTCTACCGCTGCGCCGGCTGCGGCCTCGCGCTGTTCGACTCGGCCGAGAAATTCGACTCCGGCACCGGCTGGCCGAGCTTTGTTCGCCCCATCGCGCCGGGCCGCGTCGCGCAAAAACCCGACGACTCGCACGGCATGATCCGGGTCGAGACGCTCTGCGCCCGCTGCGACGGCCACCTCGGCCACGTGTTCGACGACGGCCCGCCCCCCACCGGCCTGCGCTATTGCATCAACGGCTCCGCGCTTGATTTCGACCCGAGCGGAGCCACCGCGGCGGATCGCGCGCCGGGCATCGTTCCCCCGGCGGCCAAAGCCCAGCCTTGAGCCCGACGCCACGGCCGCGCAGCTTCCCTCGTCTTCTTTTCTCGTTTCGCCCTTCCGTCCCCTAGACGCGCATGTCCAACGCCACCAAAGTCGCCGCCGATCCCGTAAAACAGTTCTCCGTCTTCACCGAGAACCGCGTCGGCCGCCTGTCCGATCTCACGACGCTGCTGAAGGCGAACGACGTGCACATCATGGCGCTCACCGTGCTCGATTTCACCGACACCACGATCCTCCGGCTCGTCGTCGACGACAACGACAAGGCCCGCGAGCTCATGGTGAACAACGACTTTCCCTACACCGAGTGCGACGTTGTCGCCGTCGAGATAAACGACGAGGCCGATCTCAATGTGGTCTTCACTGCCTCGCCGGCCGCCGAGATCTACACCCACTACGTCTACAGTTTCATCAAGCGTC
>JAIXVY010000055.1 GCA_027482505.1 Opitutaceae bacterium
CCTCGGCCTCATCCACCGGGAGCTGTCCGGCACCGCGCGACTCGGCTGGGACGGCCAGGTCTACCGCGACTGGCACCAGATCGTGGAAAATTACCTCACCGTCTTCGGGTTCCGCGCCGCGTTCCCCACCGCCGACGACTGGAGCCGCGCGCTCGGCGCGGTCAGCCTCGAGCACCAAGGCCGCAAGATCGAGGATCACCGCATCTGCGACGCCAACGACGGCTACGCCATCAACGGCTGGGAAGCGCAGATCATCGACAACCACTCCGGCATCGTGGACGCCTTCCGCAATCCCAAGGCCGACCCTGCGCTGATCGCGCGCCACACCCGGCCGCTCGCGCTCGCGGTCAAAGCCCGCCAGCAGGTCGTCACGACTGGCGCCGAGAGCCTCGTCGACATCTACCTGCTCAACGAACGCGACCTGCGGGGCGACTACTCCCTGCGGGTAAGCGCCGTCGAACCCGCTGGAGCGACCCGCGTGCTAAAAACGGTGCCCGTCTCCGCCACCGGCGGCGACACCTTCAGCCAACTTCTCCTCGAGGCGCTGCCCGTTAACGTAGGCGGATCAGGCTTCACCCGCATACAAGCCGAGCTCCTGCCTCGCGATGCGACGACTGCCGCCGCTCCCGTCGCCGACGGACAAGATCAAATCTTCGCCACCGAGGCCGCGTCCGTTCCCCTGCGCGGCCGAGGCGCCGTGCTCGAGCCGGGCAAAGCGGTCGAACGGTTTCTCTCCGGCTACGCGAATGTGAAGCTCGCCCCCTATGGCGCGGATTCGGGCGACGCGCCGCTCGACTGGCTGGTCGTCGCTCGGCCGCTCGGCGACGAGCCTTATCCGATACCCGCCGAGGCTTTCTTCGGACTGGATGGCAAACCCGGTTTGATCGCCACGTTTGTCGACGGACGAGACACCAAAATCGTCTTCACCCAGCGCCGCGATGCCGTGCCCGCACTGGATGTCGCCACCGGCGCCACGCCCGACCCGCAGGTTCCAACGACCGAGAACTACCGCGTCCACTGGGAAGGCGCGCTCATGCCCCCCGCGACCGGCGAGTATTTACTGCGCCTCAACCACCGCCACGGCGCGCGGCTCACCCTGGATGGCAAGGTCTTGGTCGATGCGATGGCCCACTGGGGCAACTCCGTCAAAGAGGTGCGGGTTTCCCTTACCGCCGGCGTGCCGGCCTCCCTGCGCATCGAGGTTTGGCAGCGCAGCGAATCGGGCCGCTTCCAACTTTCCTGGCGCACCCCGGAGCCCGCGCCCGCCACGCGCGAGGAGTTGATCGAGCGCGCGCGGCGCGACGGCACCACCGTGCTCGTCCTGAGCGATGCGCACAACTGGGCCCCCGCGCTCGCCGCCGCCACCGGCGCGACCTCCACCCCGTCTTTCACCGTCGGCGTGAACTGGAAGGGCGGCGGCTTCTTCTCTCGCCCGCATCCGCTGCTCGCCGGTTTGCCTTCCGGCGCCGCGCTGGACTGGCCCTACCAAGCGGTCGTCGGCGGCTCGCGTCAGGCCTTCGATCTCGCCGGCGCCGAAGTCGTCGTCGGCGCCTGCCAAACCGCCCCGATGCGACTTGGCGCGGCCGTCGCCGTCGTGCCCGTGGGCAAAGGACGCGTGGTGCTTTCCACGCTCGATCTGGTCGGTCAGCTCGAACGCTCCGTCACTCCCACCGCGGTCGCTCGTCGCCTCGTGGCCAACTACCTCGCTTTCGCCGCCACGCCGCCCGCCGTCTCGGCCGCGGACGCAATCGTTGCCACGCCCGCCGCTCCTCGCGCGGTGCGCATCATGCCCATCGGCGACTCGATCACCGAGGGCAACGCCCAGCTTGGTTCCTATCGCCTCGAGCTCGCCGAGATGCTCAAGAAAGCCGGCCTCGCGTTTGAATACGTCGGAAGCCGCAAAACCAACGGCGGCCTCGGTCACGAAGGCTACAGCGGCGACAACGCCGCGTTCGTCGCGAAAAAATTCGCCGAACATCTCGCGGAAAACACACCCGACATCGCGCTGATCCACGCCGGCCACAACTACTTCGCGCCCGACAACCCCGTGCCCAAGATCATCGCGGCCACCGAGCGCATGATCGCCTCGCTCCGCGCCGCCAACCCTCGCGTTACGGTGCTGGTTGCCCAGGTCATCCCCAGCGCCAAACTGCCCAAGTATTCCTACATCCCGGCCTTGAACGCGGAGCTCGCGCGCGTCGCGCCCGGCTGGAGCAACCCCGAAAGCCGGGTGCTCCTCGTCGATCAGGCCACCGGCTTCGACCCTGTCGAAGACACCGTGGCCGACCTCGTGCACCCAAACGCGAGCGGCATCGAGAAACTCGCCCGCCGCTGGTTCGAGGCGCTTCGGCCTCTCCTCTCCACCCCCGTCTCGGCCTTGCCCTGAGCCGTTTGCATTTCGGCGTCTCACGCCGCCTCACCCCCCGTCTCGATTTATACGCCCTTGTTTTAAGCAACGACTGTTCTCGCCTTATGCGTTCCCTGCGTTTTCTTGCGTTTTTCACTGTTTGTCTCGCGACCGCGCCTGGCGGCGCGGCTCAGTCTCTGCACAATCTGCACACCTACGCGAGTTGGCCTAATGGCTGGCGTCAACTCTCCGAGTATGCCGAGCCGCGGATATTGCGGATCGAAGCCACCCGCTACGACTTCGCCTTAAACTTGGCTGACTTTGGCGCTTCGTATTTCGCGGTGCGCACCGATACTGTTCCCGGTTATGCGACCGCCTTGGCGAGGAATTCCGGCGACCTGTCCGGTCTCGCGGGCGCCGTGTTGCGAACCGAGATAGTGTCTGGCGGCGTCACTTACCGAGCCAATAGCTGCCGGGCGGGCATCGCATCTTTGTCCACCACATCCGTGCCGCTTGGCTCGGCCCGTCTCTGGGAATCTGGGCGCTACGTCCAGCACTACGAGATTCAGGGCCTTAACTTCGTCAATATCGCCAACACCGCCAACACGCTGTCGACTACAAGCGCGGCGAGCACGCTTCGCATCGTGGCGTGGCCGGATTCGCTTACGCTGACCGTTACCGTGACCCCGACGGTTGATCTGTCCGCCGGCACTGTCTTCCGTCTCTCTCTGTTCTCCGGAACCACCCTCAATCTGAGCACGGAAGAGACGGTTGCCTCTCTTTGGCCTGCCAACACGTCGCGTGTGCTGAGAATAAATTATCAGCCTTCGAGCGACAACCGATCGACTTCGCTCCTCACCGTCGGCGCCACCATGGCCGGCATTTCCTACCCAGGCGTGTTTTCCGCGGAGAAAAATTGTTTCGTCACGCTGGTGCAGAACCCGGTTCTGGATAGCGAAGGCAAAGTGAGGCCGCTTGCCCGCCCATTTTTGACCGGCTATCGAGACATAAGGGATTACGACGAGATTGTTGTAACGCTCCGTAACAACGGCACCACGCGGCAAAACATTCCCTACCTCCTGCACATGAGGAGTCCGGCCAACATCACCGGCCACGTTCCGATCGTGTGCGATTTGTCCGGCAATCCTTTGGGAATACCAATCCAGCTTAGCAAAAACTGGCACGCCACGACCACGATGGGCGAATACCTCATGGCCTATGCCTA
>JAIXVY010000362.1 GCA_027482505.1 Opitutaceae bacterium
GGCCGCCCCGCCCCCGCGCCCCAGCACGACATCAACGACGAGGACGTGCCCTTCTAAGGAGGCCGCCCCCGCGTTTTCGCCACTCCCGTCTCGTATCCTTTTAACCAATACAACACACATCCCACCATGGCCCACCATGAAGTCCTCCTCCTGAAGCCCGTCGCCGGTCTCGGCGGCGAAGGCGACCAAGTTCGCGTCCGCGCCGGCTACGCCCGCAACTTCCTCCTCCCCACCAAGGCCGCCGTCGCCCTGACCCAGGCCAACCGCAAGCGCGTCGAGTCGCTCAAAAAGCAGCGCGTGGCCCGCGAGGCCAGCGAACTGGCCGGCGCCCAGGAACTCGCCAAGAAGATCGCCAAGGTCTCCGTCGCCTTCGTCGTCAAGACGGGCGAGGGCGGCAAGATGTTCGGCGCCATCACCTCCGCGGATCTTCACCAGAAGTTCGTCGAGGCCGGCGTGGAGATCGACAAGAAGAAGATCCACCTTCACACCCCGGTGAAGACCCTCGGCAAGCACGAGGTCTCCATCAAGCTGCACGCCGAGGTCTCGGTCGACATCTCCTTCGACGTCGTCTCCGAGAACCCCATCGAGCAGGCTCCCGCCGCCGAGGAGGCTCCCGCCCCCAAGACGTTCTCCAAGGCCAAGAAGAAGGCCTCCGAGAAGTCCGAGTAAGCGCCCGCGGCACGGGCCGCGCCTGTCTCCCAAAGCCGCGCCCGCAAGGGCGCGGCTTTTTTTGCGTCCGCCCGGCGAACATCCGGTGGAAAACTTCCCACAAGCTCCGCTTGCCCCGGCGCGCCGGCCTGCCTTCCTCGGCGTTTTGCCTTGATGTCCGACTCCGCCAGCAGTTCCTCCGCCGCGTCCGCCCGCGGCCCGCGCCGCCCGCGTTCCGACGGCCCCCCCGCGGCCTCCGCCGCTCCGGGCCGCGTCCCGCCACACTCGGTGGAGGCCGAGGAACAGTTGCTCTCGGCGTGCTTGCTCGACGGAGGCGACGTCGTCGCGCGCTGCCTGGAGGGCAAGATCGCCGCCGCTTCCTTCTACGTCCCGGCCAACCGGCTCATCTACGAGAAACTGCTGGAGCTCTACAACGCCGGCAAACCCATCGACCTCGCCATCCTGGCCGAGGAGCTCAAGACCACCCGCCAGCTCGACGAGATAGGCGGCTACGCCTACCTCACCCGTATCTCCGGGCGCATCCCCACCACCGCCGGCGCCGCCTATTTCATCGAGAAGGTCCGCGAGCTCGCCCTGCTTCGCGACATCATCCGCGCCGCCACCGGCGCCGTGGAAGACTGCTACAACTACACCGGCGGCATCCAGGAGTTCGTCGATCAGGTGGAGCAGAAGATGTTCAAGGTCACGCAGGAGCGCGTCGGCGACGGCGCCAAGCCCATGCGCGAGCCCACGCGCGAGGCCATGACCGTCATCCACAAGATGCTCATGAAGAAGGGCGAGCTCACCGGCGTGAGCACGGGCTACAAGGACATCGATCGCTATCTCTTCGGCCTGCAAAAATCCGAAATGATCGTCCTCGCGGGCCGCCCCTCCTGCGGAAAGACCTCGCTGGCGATGAATTTCGCCGAGCATGCCGCCCTGCCCCTCCGCGGCCAGGGCGTGGCCACCCTCGTCTTCTCGCTGGAAATGAGCGCCGCCCAGCTCGCCCTCCGTCTGCTTTGCTCCCGCTCCCGCGTGAACATGAAGCTCCTGCGCGACGGCCTGCTCTCCAAAAACGGCGAGGAACAGCAGGAATTGCTGAAGGTGGCCGACGAGTTCTCCAAGTCGCCCCTCTTCATCGACGACTCCAGTTCGCTCTCGGTCATGGAGCTGCGCGCCAAGGCCCGCCGCCTCCACGCCCGCCAGCCACTCGGCCTAATCGTCGTCGACTATCTCCAGCTCATCAGCCCGACCGACGGCACCGTCCCTCGCGAACAACAGGTCGCCGAGGCCTCCCGCGGCCTGAAAGCCCTGGCCAAGGAACTCGAGGTGCCCGTTCTCGTCCTGGCCCAGCTCAACCGCTCGGCCGAAAAAGAGAACCGAGCCCCCCGCCTCTCCGATCTGCGCGAATCGGGCTCCATCGAGCAGGACGCTGACGTCGTGCTCATGCTCAACCGCCCCAAGGAAGAGAACGACAAATTCCAAGTCGCCAGCGGCACGATGGAACTCTTTATCTCCAAGAACCGCAACGGCGAGGTGGGCGACCTCAAGCTCACCTTCCTCAACTCGATCACTCGCTTTGAAAACTACACGCAGTAACCCCGTCGCCCGCCTCGTCGCGCGCCTTGCCCTTCTCGCCGCCCTGCTCGTCGCGCCGCTGGCCGCCCAGCCCGTGGCCGGAGGCATGGCTCCGGTCTCGGTCGCCTCGCAGGCCGCCGCCGGCACCGTCCGCGTCGGCCAGATCACCGTGCGCTTTAACGGGCCGGCCAATGTCTCCGAACAGCTGGTGCGCGCGAACATGCAGCTCCAAGCCGGCGCGACGCTGGAGGACGCGCTTATCGATCGCGACATTCGCTCCCTCTACCGCACGGGACAATTCGAGTTCATCGAGTTCAAACGAGGCGCCCTCGTCGACGGCAAGGTCGACCTGGTGGTCGAGGTGACCCCGAAGTTTCGCGTCTCCGCCATCACCTTCGAAGGCAACCAGAAGGTGAAAGCCAAGCGCCTGCTGAAAGAGGCCAAGACCAAGGAAAACCTGCCCCTCGACGAGCGTCAGGTGAAGGAAGACGCCGAAAAGATCCGTGAGTATTACCAAAAATCAGGCTACAACCAGGCCAAGGTCGAATACCGCGTCGAGCGTGATCGCGCCACCGGCCTGGGCCGCGTTTTCTTCACCGTTTCCGAAGGCGCCAAAGTGCGCATCCGCAAGGTCGAGTTCGAGGGCAACAACGCTTTCTCCGACCGCAAGCTCCGCAAGGTCGTGGAGACCCGCAAGTGGAACATTTTCTCCTGGCTGACCGACACCGGTCGCTTCCGCGACGACCGCTTCGAAACCGATTTCGACAAGCTCCGCGACCACTACCGCGACGCCGGCTACCTCGACGTAGAAATCGATCCGGCCAAGGTCCGCTTCGACTATCCCAAACCCAGCCGCCTCGTCCTCACCTTCGTCGTTAACGAGGGCCGCCAATACAAACTGGGCAACGTCGCCATCTCCGGCAACACCCTCTACCCGACCGACAAGCTCCTTCCCCTGCTCAAATTGAAGACCGGCGACGTCTTCTCTCCGTCCGGCATCGAGAAAGACCAAAAGGCGCTCGAGGACTACGTCGGCAAGGACGGCTATGTCGACGCCCGCGTGCGCATTGTCCGCAAGCCCAACCTCGAAAGCGGCGCGATCGACATCGAGTATCAATACACCGAAGGCGAGAAGTTCAACGTCGAGTCCATCCGCATCGAGGGCAACACGAAGACCAAGAGCATCGTCATCATCCGCGAACTGGCGCTCGGACCGGGCGAGGTTTTCAACACCGTCCGCATGCAGACCTCCAAGCTGCGCCTCGAGAACACCCGCTTTTTCGAGGAGGTGAACATGAGCCCCGAGACGACCAACCTGCCCGGTCGCCGCAATCTGAAGATCGCCGTCAAGGAAGGCCGCACCGGCAACCTCACCTTCGGCGCCGGCTTCAGCTCGCTCGAGCGCGCCATTGTCTTCGCCGAAGTCAGCCAGTCCAACTTCGACCTCTTCAACCGAAAGAGCTTCTTCCAGGGCGACGGCCAAAAATTCCGCCTGCGCCTCCAGCTCGGCTCCCGCTCCAGCGAAGCCACGCTGAACTTCGAAGAGCCCTGGTTCCTCGAGCGCGAGTTGGCCCTCGGCTTCAATCTCTACCGCTCCTCCTCGGACTACTACGACGACATCTACGAGGAGACCCGCACCGGCGCCGAGGTCTATCTGCGCAAACGCCTGTTCGAACTCGTCGAAGGCAGGCTCGGCTACACCTACGAGATCGTGGAGATCTCCGATGTGGATCGCAACGAGGCTCCGTTCCTCGTGGGCGAAGAAGGCGAACGCTCCGTCTCCAAACTCACCTTCAAGCTCCTGCGCGACACGCGCGACCGCATCTACAACACGACTCGCGGCAATCGCGTGGAGCTCGGCACCGAACTCGCCGGCGGCCCCTTCGCCGGGGAAACCGACTACTACCGCGTCGAACTGCGCGCGGCCCAATACTACAACACCTTCGAAACCCTTAACCAGGTCGTGTCCTTCATCGGCCGGATCGGCGTGATCGATTCCTACGGCGACAGCGCTTTCGTGCCCTACTTCGATCGCATGTTCCTAGGCGGCCCCAGCACGCTGCGCGGCTTCGAATTCCGCAAAGTCGGCCCGAAAGACACGGCCGGTCTCCCCGATCCCGATGGCGCAGGCCCGCTCACCGCCGTCGCGCCCAGCTTCGAACCCATCGGCGGCAACAGCTACGGCATGGGCAGCGTGGAGTATACCTTTGAAGTGGTTAACCCCCTGCGCTTCGCCATCTTTTACGATATCGGCTACGTCAACGCGAGCGCGTGGGACTTCAATCCCGCGGACTACAACGACAACTTCGGCTTCGGCATACGGCTGATGATCGGAGGCGCCCCCCTTAGCCTAGACTTCGGTCTTCCCATCACCACCGACGACCACAACGACGACGGTTTGCAGTTCAACTTTTCCTTTGGCACCCGCTTCTAATTCGCGTGTCTTCGCCTATTCGTTCAGCCCAATAATACCTTAAGCCCAACCGCATGAAAAAACTCCTCGCCTCCCTTTGTGCAATCGCCGCCCTCGCCGGCATTGCCTCCTCCCCGGTTTACGCCCAGCCCGCCCCCAAAATCGTGATCGTCGACATGGCCAAACTTCTCGACGGCCATTTCAAGACCGAGGAGCAAAACGCCAAGCTCAAGGGCGACGAGGCCAAGGCCAACGAAGAGCTGGAAAAGATCAACAAGGAGGGGCAGACCCTCGTTGAACAGCTCCGCAAGATGGAGGAGGACGGCAAAAATCCCGCCCTCTCCACCGACGCCAAGGAAAAACTCCAAGGCGAGATGCGCGCCAAGATCGAGGAGATCCAGAAGAAGCAAAACGAGGTGCAGTCTTTCCGCGGCAACACCCAGCGCTCGCTTCAGCAGCGCATCCAGAATTTCCGCAAGCTCATGTTCGAGGAGATCTCGGTGACCGTGACGGATGTCGCCAAGAAAAAGGGCGCCACCCTGGTCTTCGATAAATCGGGTCCCTCGCTCATCGGCATCAACCCGGTTGTCTACTCCGATCCGGCCTACGACATCACCGAGGAAGTCCAAAAGGAAATCAACAAGGCCCGCCCCGCCGGCAGCGCCGCCCCCGCGGCAGCTCCCGCCGCTGCCCCCGCCGCGGCCAAGCCCGCCGCCGCTCCCGCCGCCGCGTCCGACGCCAAGGTGACCTTCCCCGGCTCCAAGTAACAGAAACGACTGTGAAGAAGCCCGAGGCGCGTCGCGCCTCGGGCTTCTTGCTTTTTGTCCATTCGCAAACGTCCGGGACCTCCGCTTGCCAAGCGTCTTTCCGTCGCACGTCATACCCCATTCCGTATGACCATCGCCTTCAGCGCCGCCGACCTCGTAGCCCTGCTCTCACCCCGCGCCACCCGCGGCGCGACCTCGGCCACCATCCGAAGCATCGCCGCCCTGAAAGACGCCCAGCCCGGTGATCTGTCCTTCCTCGGAAACGCCAAATACAAACCGGAAGTCGCCGGCACCAAGGCCTCCGTCGTCCTGCTGCCAGCCGACTTCGAAGGCGCGCCGCCGGAGGGACAGATCTGGCTTCTGGTGGATAATCCCTCCGCCGCGCTCGCCTCGCTTTGCGCCAGGCTAGAGGCCGCGCTCTGGCCGCGCCCCGCCGCAGGCATACATCCCAGCGCCGTGGTAGCCCCTTCGGCCAAGATCGATCCCTCCGCGACGGTCGGCCCCCTCTGCGTGATCGA
>JAIXVY010000510.1 GCA_027482505.1 Opitutaceae bacterium
CCCGCTACAAGCGAGGGTTGTTTGGTTTGGAACCGAAATTTTTTGCTAAGATCGGCATCAGAATAGGCTGAGTTGGTCCGGATTTTCGCGCTTTCGGCGGCGCATGCCTTCCTCGGTGCCCAGAAACGTTTTCATTTTTTCATACTGCTTGTCGGTGATCAGAAGCAGGTGAACGCGGCCGTATTTTGGTAGGTTTTTCTCAATTTGAGCGGAAAGCGAATCAGCCATTTCCTTCCCGGAGCAGCAACGCTGATAAACCGAGTATTGAGACATTTCGAAGCCGAGTCCGAGGAGGAAATCACGAAACTCCACGGCAGCTTTACGTTTCGCTTCGGTGGTGACGGGAAGATCGTAGAGCACCTGAAGCCACATAAGCCGGTAGCCCGAGAGTTCCACAGTGCTTCACCCGACGGCGGGAAAAAGGTTGTCGGGTAGCTCGAGGGACGGAAAGCCGTCGAGCAGGCTGCGTGCGAGCGATTGCGCCGCTGTGTGGAGCGCGTTGGCGAGAATCGTATAGCCGTCGGATATGGCTAGGTCTGCAACGAGAAGACGCGCGAGGGCCTTTTTGGCCTCTGTGTTCACCTCGGCGCCGTGTGCGCGCCAATGATCGAAAACGTGAGCGTCGATGAGCGGGCGAAATGGCTCCATCAAATCGTCCGCGAGCACGAAGGCGTTTTCCATGCTGCGGTGATGCAAACCGAGCGCCGGATAAAGCCCGGCCGCGACTACGGCGCGGGCGGTGGCGGCTCGGAGTATGGCGTAGCCATAGTTGAGCAAGGCATTGAGTCCGGGGCGTGCTTGGTCGCGAGTGAAGCTCTCGCCGAAAAGACCGCTCCAATAACGGCGGGCGGCCTGTGCCTCGATGTTGTCGGGATCGCCGGAGGCGACGCGTGGGATAAGAACGTCGAGTGTGGAATCAGCCGAGGTGCAGCGACGAAGGGCGGAGGATTGGCCGGCGATTTTGGCTCGGATGATTTGTTGCCAGAGCCGTTTTTTGAGGGGCACGCTGGCCGCGATCTGAGCTTCGAGTCGCTGGCGGTGCAGGTGGTGGCTGTCGTATGGAAGCACCAGCGCCTTGGGGTGGTAATTGTCGCCGCAAATCACGGTGCAGATGGAGCGGTCGGCGAGGGCGGCAAGCAGATTGGTGGACAGGGAATCGCCCGGGCCGGTGCAGAGGAGGACGGCGATGTCGTCGAGCGGAACACGGCCGCGTTCTTCGCGGGATTTCTCGACGACCAAGAATCCGCGGTCGAGGTGGGCGTGGAGGCCTGGCTCCTGAAGCTCGACGACGCGGTGAATCATGCGAGCGGGCCTGGATCGCGCACGTCACCGATCGGGCTGACGTGGACGAGGCGGGTCTTAGTGATGAGAATTCGGGAGAACTGAACGGTGAACTTTGCTTCGTCCGTAGCAGATTTGGCGGCGACACAGACGATGTTCCTGTTCGTTTCCGAGGGTTGTAGTTTGGCCACACGGACCAGCTTTTCTTCTCCCTTGTGCACGGTGGTCAGCGCGTCACCTTTGCTGACTACAAAAAGTTTTTTGGCTGCGGGGTGAGGTTTGGCCCAAGTGGCGTTAGGTGTGTTAGCGTCCCAAACCGACATGTATGTAGTTGCGGGTTCGCCGTTGGGCAGAAGCCAAAAACAGACAGCGTGAATATCCCCGGGGATAAGTCGGCGTGCAAAACGACCGCCTCCGTGTGTGACTCGGCGAGCTGATTTGTCCTTTGTGACAAGGCGAATCGTTTTGGTCTTTGTCGTAGCCGAGAAAATCGACAGCGCCGAGGCCCATGCTGATTTATCCGTTTCGCTGATGCCGTGCAACGCGGCGGCGAGTTTCTGTCGGAGAGCAAGATCCCGCACGCGTTCGATGTCGCTCGATTTGAGGCCGGCCACCGGCTTTCGGACGACCAAGTTGTAACCCTTGTCGATTTCCCACTGTTGGTTTGGACGGCGGCGGGCACGGTCTTGGAGCACTTCTCCGTAAGCGGTGTCTTCGTGGAGCCGGCCCGCCGGGTTATGGTCCGGGCGGTGGGAGACGACGATTTTGTCGACCTCGGCGGCCGCATCGGTCCGGAACGATTTCCAGGGAGGCGGGACTTCGATTCCGTTCAAGTCCTCGGCGGCGTTGGCGGTGCGGATGAAGTGAAGCAACCGGTGATCGAGCAGGGCCACGACGAGCGCGTCGATGGCGTGGTGGCGGTGATCGGCGCGATTTTTGCCGCCGCGGTCCGGGGCGTCGCCGGGAGCAAGGATGGTTTCGAGCCCCCAGTGGTGGCGGAGCAGGGCGGTGATGCGACCGGGAGAAACGCGGATACCCGCGGGCGGAACGATGCAGGACAGGTAGCGGTGGGCGGCGCGGCCGAGGTGCTGGGTGTCCACGAGCTGCCGCGCTTGGAAGCGGGCCTCGTCGCGAAATTTCTCCATCGCGTCGGCCTGGAAGCGCCAGCGTTTGTTGCCTGGCAGAAACGCGGCTCGTGCTAGGATTGCACCGTAGTCGTAACCGTCGGGGTTGTGTCCGAAAGCCTCGTAGGGCGAGCGCTTCCGCTTCGCGCGATTGGCGGACCGCAGGCAGAGAATCTTGTTGGCTGGCGAATCGTCGCAGGTTGCGCCGAAGGGTAGGATGTGGTCGATCTCCACCTCGTCGGTGAAGAGTTTGGCCTTTGGAATTGGTAGCCCCGTGTATGGGCAATGCGCGTAGGTTTGGCCCGTGGCCAATTCTTGCCACAGCCGAACGCGCAGTCGGTTGTTGTAGTTTTTTGCTAATTTGGCTCCGAAGGTGGCGTTGATCTCGTCGATGAATTCGTCGCGGCGCCTATTCTCCTTGGTGTTGTCGTTCTGTATTTTTTCTAGTTCCGCCTTTTGTTTCGCGCTCATCTTGAGGTCGCGAGCTAGCTCGAGGTTGATCTCCGCCGGCTTACCGTAGCGGTCGATGAGGGCGTTGACGACGACGCGGAGCTGATTGAGCGCGATGTGGACGGTGGGGTTCGGAAAGCGACCGTAGGCGACTTCGTCCGCGACTTTGTTAGTCTTCGGCACTGGGACGACGCTATCGGGCATGGCCTTGCCGTAATAGGGCAGAAGCGGCGCGCTGCCGTCCTCGGGCGTGGTGGTGTGTGACCAGCCGCAGGCGGCGACGGCCTCGCTGTATTTCAGTCCTTTCTCCAGTTGCGGGACGAGCAGGCGCAGCGCCGTGGCGCTGAAACGCGCAGTGCCGCGCGGGAGGTCATCGGGGTTGAGATTGGAGAACTCGTCGAGCGCGGCATCTGCGAGTCCGTGGCGCTCGCCTACACGGCGGAGAGCGTCGTGGTCGTCGAGATCGAGAACGGCCGCCACGATATCATCGCGCTCGGCGAGCGGCAGTTCGTGCCACCGAGAACCGAAGAGTTTTTTGCCGGCAAAAAGCGCGGCGACAGGATCGCCGAGGAGGTGCGGGCGTTTGTCGGATTCCAGATTAAATTGCGCGGAGTCGGGGAGCTTCAGCTTGGTGCGGAGCTTGTCGAAGCCGACCGTCTTTTGCGTGCGAGTGAGCGAGAGCACGA
>JAIXVY010000277.1 GCA_027482505.1 Opitutaceae bacterium
GGACTGCCAGTCGGCGAAGGTCATGGGAGCGGAGGTTTGACCACGGAGGGCACGGAGGACACGGAGAGGGGCAAAGCAAAAGAAGTCGGCGGGCGGCGGCTTCGGGGGAAAGGGACTGCCAGTCGGCGAAGGTCATGATTCGGAATTCCTAACCACGGATTACACGGATGGGCACGGATGGAAGACAGAAGCTTCGGATCCGGCAGGTTTCGAGTATCCGTGATTATCCGTGTGACCCGTGGTCGATGAATCAGGCCTTGATCGCGACGGTGACCTGGATCTCGACGGTGGCGTTTTTGGGGAGGCCGGCGACGGCGATGGCGGCGCGGGCGTGGCGGCCGGCCTCGCCATAGAGTTCCACGAAGAGATCGCTGGCGCCGTTGATTACCGCGGGCGCGTCGGGGAAGGCGGAGACGGCGTTGACGTAGCCGCCGACGTAGAGAAAGGCCTCCACGCGGTCGAGCGAGCCGAGCGCGCCCTGGATGGCGGCGAGGACGTTGAGCGCGCAGATCTTCGCGGCCTCGCGGCCGGTCTCGATGGTGTGCTCGCGGCCCACCTGGCCGACGTGGGTCATCTGGCCGTTGAAGCTCGAGATGACGCCCGCGAGGATGAGCGTGTTGCCGTTTATCCGATGCGGCACGTAGCTGCCTCCGGGCGTGGGCGCGGCGGGCAGGGTGAGACCGAGGGAGGAGAGTTTGGCGGCGATCTGGGACATGAGAGGTGAATTGTGAACGCAGAGACGCGGAGGCGCGGAGAAATCGCAGAGGGAAGAACTAGGCAGGAATGTTTTCTCTCCGCGGCTCTGCGCCGCTGCGTTAATATGGTCTGGCTTAGTTGAAAATGGCCTCGGGAAGGTAGGCGGCGTGCCAAACTTACCCCACTTATAAATAATCAGTCCAACGGGAGCATGAGGCGTGTGCAAAGAACCGATTGAGAGTTTTTCGTCGATAAAGCCGGACTTTAATCGGGCGGCGCTCAAGCCACACGTCTCAGGGCTGCACCTTGGCGGGATCCAGTTTTTGCAGGGCGGGATATTGGTTGGGTGACTCTTGATCAGGCGGCAGTGTGGCTAGCCATGTCACCAGGAGTCGGGCCAGGTCCCCGCGATAATCACGGGTGAATTGCCTGAATTCCTCCGCCGCCGCCAAACCCGCCCGGTCGCTCACCACACGCAGATGCAAGACAGGCAGAGAATGTGCGTTGGCCGCGTTTTGTATGCCCTGTAAATTCATATCGATAAGCGGCATTCCCGTAACCGATCGCAGACGCGCTCGTTCTCCGTCGTCGGCGACGAAGACATCGCCCGACGCCACCCCTGCCCGCGGCAAATCCAAGGTGGCAGGCAGCCATGGGGTGAGCTTGGGGCGGCTGCGCGGAGTTTCCGCCCAAGCCCCATCTCGCAGGCTTCCGGTCTGCCACGCCAGGATGCTTTCCACCAATACCGCGCGTCCAGGGGTAAACTGTTCGTCGAGCGCGCCGACCACGCCGGTGGTCACCACCGCGTCGACCGCCCGGCGAGCCAGGATCATTTCAGCGGATATGGCGCTTTCCGTCTGTCCCGAGCCCATTTGCGTCGCGATCAAGGTATGCGCTCCCACTCGATAGGTCCGCACCGTGCGGTCGCCCACCGCCTCGCTCCGGAGTATCGTGGCTCCGGATGCCATCAGCGCCTCTACATCAGACTCCAGCGCATACAGATAGGCCAGTGTGAGGCACGGCGAACTCGTGGGTAAAATAATCAATAAAAGACTTGTGGATAAGAACTTGCGAAAATGGATGGTGATACGCATTATTTCTTAGTTGTATTACGTAAGTAATATACTGCAATGTCAAAGAGTCATGAATGCAACGAGGAGACATTTCCTTAAAAGCACCGGCGTGTGGGCTGCGGCGGCCGCGCTCTCCGGCGCCGGCATCGTGACCCTCGCCGCCCGGCGCAGTCCGCGAAACCTCCGCTTGGTGCCGGTCGAGGGAGAGTTTTATAGCCCAGGTATGCTGAACATGATGCAGACGAAGCGCTTCGCCACAATCTCCGCCGCGATGCGCGCGGTGAAAAATCCCCGGCTTCGCTTCGCCATCGAGCACGCCGGCTAAGTTCCCGCCCCCCTTTCCGAGATAATCAAATCTAGTCGTTCTAGTTAATGAACACATAGGCCTGCAGCCAAAAGCCCTTCGGGGACAAACTAACCACTAGTCATCTCGGCGGCCGCCGCCCCCACTTCGAGGACGGCGGCCGTTCCTTTTTACAAAAGCCACGAGCATGAAGACCGAGCGCACCAAACCCTCTCGTCGAAAGAATCCCGCTTCGCCCCGCCTGGCCTTGGCGAGGGATCTCGTGCAGCGTGATCGCCGCAAAGACAGTCTCGCCGTGCTCGACGCCCACCTGCGGCGCTCCGACGCCGCCGGACCCAAGGTTCGGGTGCGCCAAGAGGCCAGGGTCGCCGCCATGCTGGGCGACTACGAGAAGAAGCGGGGCCGCTTCGCCGAAGCGGCCGATTACTATGCGGTGGCGGCGGCCAAGGCGCCAGCCGATGATTCGCGCGAGTGGTTTCGCCCTGCGCTTGGGCAAGTGAGGGCCCTCATCGCTCAGCCCGACGTCGAGGCCGCTTACCGTCTCGCCATGGAGATATGGACGCGCACCCGCACCTCGGCGGAGGCCTTCGAGCAAGAGACCGCCAAGAAGGAAAAGAAACTGCAGCGGCCCGGTCTCGTGGAAATCAGTCCACGACCCTTGCGTCCCAGCGTGGTGGCCACCCGGCTGGGCGAGGCGTTTTTGCAGGCCGGCGAGTGGGAAATGGCGGATTCCTTTTACAAGGAATCTATTCTTATCAATCCCAAGGGTGGCAGCCGCGCCCGGCAGGCTTTGGCCAAGATAGCTCTGGGCTCCCAGGACTTCGCCGCCTGCGAGGCGCGCGCCCGCGAATCGCTTTTGCTCGGCGGCTACCGGGCCAAAACCCTGGCCGCCTGGCCCTTGCTCATTTCCGCCCGCGCGCGGCAAGGCAAGCCCTTGCTCACGGCGGAAGATCAGGCCGGGCTGGCCGCCATTCACGAGCCCACGGTGCGAGCCCGGGCGGTTTTGGTGGTATGCAAGGCCATGAGGCCTCATGGCGGCGACTGGATGCGGCTCGCCACCCAGTGGTCGGCTCGCGAGGGCGCGCGGCACCCGGCCATTCGTTTTGAGTTGGAAAAAATGCTCCGCGCCGAGGCCCGATTGGCCGGCGTGGTGTCTCGCGACCATGCGGCCCGGGCGCTCCAGCAGGCGCGCACTAAAGGCGCGACCCCGCCCGAGGTGATCGCCTCCGCCAAGATCTATGTGCGCACCCTGCTGCTCAGCGGCGCGAAAAAGGTGCAGTGGGAGCTGGTGTGCAATCACCTGGCCCGACGCCATGGCCCGGCGGTGATTCATCGCGCGCGGCACGCCATGGCCCTGGCCGCCCTGGAGGCTAAGCGCCCCGATCTGGCACGCGCTCTACTGGATCAGGTTCGCGCCGAACTGCCCGCCACGCGCGTGCAATGGATGCGCAGCACCTGGGCCTTGGCGCGCATGGAAACCTCGCTGGGCAATCACGCCGCCGTGTATGCCACCTACGGCGAGATCGCGCAGAATCCCGCCTCGCCCTCCCGCTTCCGGGCCCAGGCCCTGCTCCGCGCCCTTCGCGCCGCCGAGGCGGGGAAGCTGAAGGTGCCGCCGGCCGATCTGGATTGGCTGCACAAACTGGTGCGGGAGGAGCGCGATCACCGGGTGGTGCTCGACCTGGGCCGCCAGTTCAACATCGCCGACGATTCTTTCCTCCCCCTGCGCGAGGAGGCCGCGGACCGCGCGGCCGCGCTGGCGGCGGAAAAACTTGCCGGCACGAGCCACCCGGCGACGGCGCTGGCGATTCTGCTGGAGCTGAATCGACGGCAGTTTTTTGACCTCTGGCGCGCCGAGCAGGTGATAGAACAGTTCGAGACCTACGCGCAGCCGCGCCTCGATTGGCTCTGGTCGACCAGCTCGGCCTTTTGGGAGTGGTATGGCGTGGTGGTGCGTTCTACCGGACGCGTGCGCGGCTGGCAGCCGGCGGAGGCGTTGGCCAAACGCTACCTTACCGACCCCGGCACGCCGGTGGAAGGGCGCGCCATGCTGGCGGTTAGCACGGGCCTGATGTTGGTTGCGGCCAGCCGTCACCGCGCCGCGCTGCCCTACTTTGCCCAAGCGATGCGGGACTGCCCCGACGCCATGACGGTGGGCGCCGCCTACTACTGGCACGCCGTCGCCTGCTTGGCCGACGGCGATGTGGCGGGAGCGAAGCGTCATGCCGAGGCGCTGCGCCGTTGCTACAAGACCCGCCCCTCCTTTGGCGATGAGTGGCGCTATGATTCGCAGGCGGCCCTGATATTAAACGACATGAACATCGACGCTGTCAGAGCGGATAATACCAGCGATCTCTATGGCGAAGCTTACCTGCAAGAGCAGGTGGGGCGTCTGAATAAAAACGTGGATCGGGTGATCAAGGGCGGAGTGCAAATGTGAGCATGAAAAGGCATCCATTTCTTTTAAAAGTATTGTGGTGGCTTTCCCTGCCGGCGGTGGGTCTTGCCCAGACGCCGCCCTCGCCCGATGATCACCCTTGCAAGCCAAAAGGCGAGCCACCGAATATTTGTGCCGTATGGGATAGTGAGAATTGTGAATGGGTGGGGAAAGTGTATAAAGACGCTTGTGGAGTGGATCATTGCGAAGAGCAGAGTAATGAATTCAATTCCTGCTGCAGATCCAATTTAGAGGATGGTTCCCCGGATCCTGATGACGAGGGGATCTTATATGACGACAAAAAGCACTTCTGCTGTAATGGAGTGCTGATGCCGTTGGACGGACCATGCGATGATTTTAGCGGGGTTTCTGTGGGGCCGTTTTCTTTGGTTTTAGAGCAACCGGCCAAGGGAACTCGTTCGGGGAGTAGTTGCCAATATTCATTTCCAGCTAAAGCCGGATTGTCGCTGATTTTTAAGGCCATTGATGACCGTAGTTTTCCTGTTGAGTTAAAGAATGCAGATGTGGCTTTTTCCAGAAGTGTGTGCACCAAGGAGGTGTCTGATATATCATTAACTTGGAGCGGTAGTTATAAAGTGGATTTGCTGGGTGGAAAAATTGAGGCGGATGTGAAGAAAGTGTCATTTAATTTGCCCAGGGAAAACTCGCCTCTTGAGGGGCGGTTCGAGGCGGATTTCACGGTCAAAGAAGATGTCGCTTTTATGGGAGATCGATTTGTCTTGCTTAAGGATTCCACCGGCACGCTTGAGGTTTCGTATAGCGAAGGAAAACCGACTGGGAGATTTACAAAAACTAGTTTAAAAGTTGAGATGCGGAAGAAGAGCGTCGAGGGGGATGATGTAGTTTTGGCCACATTTAAGGCTGACGGCGGCCAAACTGAGCCAAGTTTGATAAAGGGGCAATTTACTGCCCATAAGAATCAAGTGAAAATCGGGCAAGTGATATTCCGCCTGAACTTATTCGACTCAAAGGGGAAGTTGTCCCTGGAAAAGTTTACTTTGGAAATTGAAGATGGAAACGCGGACATGGATATCATTCTCCCAGTTGAGGAAGAGGAATCCAACTACATGGTTGGGATGATCGCGTGCCGAGGGAAGTATAAGAAGAACGAAGGTTTTTCTGGTTTAGGACAGATTGGCGGCATTGACGGGGCTGGTGACTTCACGTTTTTCAATGCCACCTTGGCTGGCACGCTGGAAGGCGCGGTCAGCGAGGCGATAGAGCTTCAATATGTCAGGGGTAAAAATATTGCCTTGCGGCACTCTGCCACGGGTTCGGAGCAGAGCATTACTGTTACACAATTTAATTATTTACCATCTGGTCTCGATACTATGAATGTTGCGGAGGCCACGATTTTATATACCAACAAAGTCTATGTTCATTTTGATCGTGCTAGCTGGATTTCAAGCCCACCGGCCTTGGCCTTTGCGAATGCGGAAGTCCGATTTGGCGATGAGCGGGTGAAGTTAACCGCTAATGATTTCAAACTGAATGGTTCCGGCTGGAATGCCAAATCGTTAACAGGCAAGGCGGACTTTACTCGCTTGTATGTGGATTTCAGGGGGCATCTTAAAGAGAATGAATTTGGGGCAAACTTAACAGTAAAATTTATGGATGTCGGGGCGAGTGGCACCTTGGCTTTTGGCAGTCCGCAGGAGTTAGGCTTTAACTATGCAGCCATCGCTCTGTCGGCCCATCTCGGCAGTGGTGTCCCGCTGGGTGTGATACCACTTCGCCTAACCTATCTCAACGGTATCGCGGGTTATAATCAGGATTACAACCTTGCCGCGAATAGCTGGACGCCCACCCTTGGACAGCATGTCTTGGGGGCCGGTATAGGATTGGCAGATCCGTCGGCCTTGGTGGCTGTCGAAAGCCAAGTCGTAATTAACCTAAAGGAAGCAAGCCCAACGCTTGATCTACGCGGACGCCTGGCAATTCCCGCTGCTGGACCCAAGTATATGAGCGGAGAGGTGTATGCAAAATACGTTTTGGGTGAAAGAAATATTACTGGATCGGCCAGGAGCGCCCTCAATTTTCCGCCTGGAGGCAACCTGGTGGCAGTGAATACCGGTGCCACGACTTTCAATGTGTCTCAGGAATCAATCGAGGTCGCCAGCAGGCGCATAAGGGGAACCTTACTGGGCCGTTACCCATTTGCAGGGGCCTATGAGTTATCCGGAGTGCCTTCGGATCTCAGCACATTTGGCGGCCGCCTGGCAGTGAATTTTAATTACAGCTCTGAGTTTGAATATTCCTACCCCGTTGGTTTCGACCCGGCTATTGGATCGGGTTTCGGTTTCAGCATATTGGGGAATTGCCTAATGTCAGGATGGTCCACATTGACTCTTTCCAATGGAGATTTTTCGGGGGAGACGACGGTTGAGATGTCTGGAGATGCGGTGGGGCAAATCAGATTCCCATCGCTTCTCGGCTTCGGCGGCAGCACAATCTCTAGCTCCGGGGGTCTTAGGTGTTCGGGTAGCGTGAGAAAGGATGCGATAAATCCCTTGCTGTTGTTTAGTGGCGAAATAACGATTTACTATAATGAATTTTCTGGTTCGACTTCTGTAAGTGATCTTCCGGTTTACTGATTTATCTCTATGAAAAGACACCTGACATTAAATACATTTGGAATAATTCTGGCCCTCGTGGTTGGCTGTTCTCTATATGCGCAAACAGGCGAGCGTGTATTGCGGCCGCTGCCTGGGGAGGAGTATGACAACGGCACCGCGAAACGAGTCACAAAGCGCATTCCTGTGGCCGAGTTGGTCGAGGGCTCTCCCGAGTGGGTGTTAACCAAGGCGATGCAAGCTCGGTTTGATCGCAATTACGAGGAGGAGAAAAAATACGTTAGTCCCGTCAAGCTATGGAATCATCGCCATGAACAGGAGGCATGGCTAAATGAGTATAAGGCTCGGGTTTCGTTTACGGATGCCATCTTTGTCAGTGATACTGGCATGGATGAAAATAGTGCCTATCTTTTCGTGGGATTTCCTAACAAGAGTAACCAAAAGCGGAGCTCAGCTAATTACGAGTTTTTTTTAAAAGTGAATGGGAAGTGGATCTGGGTGGATATGATAGAGTGGCAGGAGGGTAAGCTGCGTCCGGCGCCTCAGCAGGACTTTGCGTTTTAATATAAAGTTTGGCTCGGTAAATTTTGCCGAGGTAATTTGTGCATAACTGATATTACCTTGGTTCTTAGTGGCCGCTTATGGGTGTATTTCGTGGCAACCGGGTTTTGCGCGCTGCGAGGCTGCCGCTTCACTTTTCATGGGAAAATGGGTAACGCTCTTAATATATTTACGGGCACTTCGTGCTTTTGAGGTGAAAAGCAGTGATTATCCCCATTCTTTAATCTTTATTATGTTTAAGTTTAGTCTTTTTCGATTAATCGCCAGTGTTCTATTTATAAGCGGAGTGTGTATCCTCCGCGCCGAATCACGGCTCTATGCAACCCATGCAGGGGCTGACGGAGTGAAACTTCAGTGGCATCCTTTGGTCTGGTCCGATGATCAAGTGGGTTTCGCCTTAAAAAGGAGGCTAGCTGGAGTGGACGACTGGCAGATGCTGCCTGGTGCTGAACTACTTCGGCCATCCGTTGATTATGAACGCGACTGGTCAAAGCTCGGGTTCAATACGCAGCAAGCTGAACAAATCCGAAAACAGGTGGAGAGTAAGCTGCCGACTCGACCAGCGGCGATAAATATGACAAAGCTGCGTGCGATTTTGCGCGAAGCCAAAGGGTTGCCTGCTGGTGATTGCATACAAATGATGCGGGATGGCACTCATGCCTTTGCCTGGGGGCTGGGGTTTCTTGATGCGGCAGCTTTGCCTGATGTAAATTACGAGTATGGCCTGTTTAAGTGCTACGAAAATGGCGAACTGAGCAAAGACCCGATTTCGGTCGCGAAACCACTGACCTCCACCGACCGAATTGCTTGGGTGCGGGCGACCAAGGCTGAGATCATGCCGCGTCTAGGTCCCGGACTAGTAAAATTGAATTGGCGTATGCCCTTGGCCGAGGCTCATCGTAGCGCGATTGGCAAATTTACCGTCGAGCGCCGACTTGAGGGAGATAAAGATTGGATAACGGTTAAAGATGAGGTTCCTTATCGTGTCGTTAAGCAAACAGAGGCGCGGTGGATGATATCCGATGTGATCAGGGAAGAGATGAAAACTCGGCCTGTGTATTACAGAATCACACCAGTGGATGTCTTTCAATCACCTATGTCCTCTTGGGAATATGTCATACCCAATGTAAACGAAGAGGAGCCGGTGCCCGAGAAGCATGGACCTAGCGGGTTGAAAGCAAAGATGGTAGAGGGGCGATTAGTGCTTGATTGGGTTCATGCCAACGCTGAGCTAAATCATCTCAAGTTGGGCGCCTTTCGCTTGCGCGAAGATTTTGGCATAGACCGCGGCATGAGGTTGGGGGGAGCTGCTACCCGAGAGGCGCCGTTGGAGATCGAGAAATTGCGTGGCGATGTGGACTATGTTCTCGATGCCATCTACGAGGATTGGGATCAGGTAGAGACGGCGGTAAGCTCTTCGGAAACGATCAATTTTGCTGCTTGGCTTGCTGCTCTCAAGAGCACGGAACGTTAAGGAACCAGTCGTGTAACGCGCGCTCTATTGAAGGTATTTCGGTGGTTTGTGATGAGAAGAATTTATCTCAATATACTTTTCGCATTTGCGCTATGCTGCAATGTCAAGGCGGGTGATGTTTGGTGTCGCCTTCCGGTGTCTGACGAGGCCGAGTTATTGTTTGTGGGTTTCGAAGAAAACGAGTTTATCCGCGGCAGGATTGGTGATTGGCTTGCTATGCGACTGTTTAAATCGGATGGTTCAGAGTTATTGTGGCGTTTTGTGGAACTGAAGAGAATTGATAATAAGACCTCTTTTATTTTGCGTGTCCGTGGTAAAGGGGGGCGAGAATATGAGGTAGGCACCTCGCCCTTTATGGATAAGGGGCCGGATGGTCAGCCTGAGGCGGTGGTGTCTCAGGAGGGTTCGGATTTATTTATATCATTAACAATGGGTGACGGGTCTGTTAGGCGGATTTTGTTTAGAAGGGGCCGGGATGTGGATGACTTGCGTGCTCGAACAAAGATATCTAGGGCGTCGGCTCTTTGGGATTGGAATAATGAGCCGATCTCGCTTTGTTTACTGCCACCTAATGACTCCGCCTCCAATAGCCGCCCCAACTGAGTTAAACGCGCGATGTCGGGTTTAGGCTTTGAGTATGTTTGTTTGCTCTTCGTTGCTATTGGATCGTTTGTAGGTTACGCACCGCTGGCGGTTTGGGGTTCGGGATCGTGGGCGGGTGTTGTGCTAATTGTGCTGGGTTGTGTCGGAGTTTTGGGGTTCGGATTGAATTTCTTGCGAGCAGTCGCATCCCGCAACTGGCCTACCGCTCCGGCTTTGATTCTGAAGAGTTCACTGGTCGAAGCCGGCACGAATAGCAGGCCTATCTATGTTGCGGATGTAGAATATGAGTTTTTCGTGAATCAAGTTCGCTATACCGGTTCT
Source organism: Opitutaceae bacterium (assembly GCA_027482505.1). Lineage (GTDB taxonomy): Bacteria > Verrucomicrobiota > Verrucomicrobiia > Opitutales > Opitutaceae > IMCC26134_A. The sequence continues at coordinate 10,064 of JAIXVY010000277.1, forward strand.
AATATACAGTTTTTGAGGCCCGAGGGTGGGCGGGGTTGGGCTTTGGCTGCACTCCAAAAATACCCGCAAGGAAGCACCGTTGAGGTGCGCTACAACCCGGCTAATCCGAAGATTTCGGCTTTGGAGGTGGGGTGTGATTCGGCGGCTTACTACTTCTCGCTCATTCCTGTCGCGTTGATCGTTGTCGGGGGACTGGTCATTTACCATTACTGGAACTAGGAGGCACCTTGATGGATAGTCCAATATACTGGCCTCGCTTGTGTGCCACCCTGGGTAGTTCAGTTTTTTTATCTCTTAATGGAGCGGCTGGATTTAACCACAGATTACACGGATGGCTCGGATATGGAAAATTGCAGAAGGAGAATTTGGCGTTTGGTGTCATTTGCCGCCGTCTGTTTTTCATGTCCGATACGTATGTGGCGGCTGATTCTCTCGCAGTATTATATAGCTTTATGTTTAATCGTAATATTGTTGTGCGAAAATTGCTGGTTTGGCCGATGTTGGGCCTTTGCGTGTTTTCATCCCAAGCTTGGGCAAAACTGCAATGGGCGACACTTGCGCAAACCCAAATCGCCCAGCCGACGGCGGCGGAGGTTTCGGCAGTTTATGCTTTTACTAATCAAGGCGCCGCGCCGGTAGGCATCGTCTCGATCAAATCGAGCTGCGGTTGCACCACGGCCGCGCTGGAGAAAAGAACCTACGCACCCGGTGAATCGGGCGAAATCGTGGCCAGCCTGAAAATCGACAACCGGCAGGGGGTGCAGAAGAATACCATCACCGTGAGCACCGACGATGGCGAGGCGCCGGTGGTATTGACCATGGAGACGACCATTCCCCGGGTGCTTACCCTTCAGCCCGCCTTTGTTATTTGGCATCTGGGCGGGGCCGCAGACCCTAAATCGATTTCGATCAAGATCGGTATAAATGATCCCGTGCGCATCGTCTCCGCGAGTTCTGATAATGAGAACGTGGCGGTGGAAGTAGAGACTTTGTCTGAGGGGCGGGAATACCGGCTTAACCTTTATCCCCTAAGCACGGACGAGACGATCAAGGCCCGCGTCACGGTGGAAACAGATTACCCGGCCGGCGCGCCTCGGTCTTATGTTATCCACGCCCATGTCCGCGATTTGATCAAACCCGTGGCGGCGAAGTAGCCGTTTCGGCGTTGGCGGCGATCTGGGACAAGTTGGGAATAAGCGGAGCGTTAGTTTTTGGACACGGAGGGCACGGAGCTCGGACACGGAGTTTGGGGAGGTGGGTGGTGACTTTGGCGCAAGCCAAGGCATGGCGTGAGCTGTTTTCTTGGGATGGATTGGTCTCCGTGAACTCTGGTCGGGTCTCTGTGTTCTCCGTGGCAAAGATCGGATGTTAGTCGAAAATGGCCTCGGGGAGGTAGGCGGCGTGCCAAACTTACCCCACTTATAAATAATCAGTCCAACGGGAGCATGA
>JAIXVY010000233.1 GCA_027482505.1 Opitutaceae bacterium
ACACGCTTCGCGGCGGATGGAACGCCATCTATCTTCACGGCGACATGCCCCAGGCCGGACTCGACTCGATCCTCGCGGATCAGCCCGCCGTGCTCGAGGTCTGGCGCTGGAATCCCAATCCCTCTCCGGCCCAGTTCGAAAGCTCCCCCCTCATTCCCTCCGCGGCCGCGCCGGAGTGGAGCCGCTGGCAGCGTTCCAATCCCGGCGCCGCCACCTTGAACCAATTGACCGGCCAAGCTTCCTACCTGGTGCGCTGCGCCGGCGCCAGCACCTCCACCTACAGCCTGCAGTTGGTCCAAAAGATTCGTCCTCCGGCCAGCCTGTGGGTGCGCAACGGGGCCAACTTTCAAGGCTTCCCCAGCCGACTGAGCGGCGCCAGCTATCCGCTTTTTTCCAACTACTTCGCGACCTTCCCGGCCGCCATAGCCACCAATTCACGCATTTTCAAATACGTCGGAGGCGATCTCGGGCCGGGGAATCCGATTCAGGTTTTCGCGCCCAACTTCGAGCCCCTTGATCGCAACCAGGCCTATTGGTTCGAGGCCGCGGTGGTCGGCGACTTCTACGCTCCGTTGGAGATCACGCCCTCTTCGCCGGACGGTCTTCACTTCGGCCGCACCGGCTCCCGGTTCACCGTTCGGGTGCGCAACCGCACCTCCGCGACCGTCACCATCACCGTGGCGCCTCAGTCTTCGCTGGGCGCGCCGGCCGGGCAGACGCCCATAACGGGCGCCGTGCCGATCACCCGCCGGCAGCTCGACGCCGCCACCGCGGCCGTGCAGGAAACGGCGCTCGACACCGCTTTCACCCAGGTGATCGCGCCGCAGTCCGCGATAGAGTTGGAATTCGGAGTCAATCGCGCGCTCATGACCGGATCGGGCGGCGCGTTCTACGCCTCCTTCCTTCGTTTCACCGACAGCGGCAACCTCTTCGACATCTCCCTGCCGGTCAGCGCGAGCGTCGGCTCCCTCGCCGGACTCTGGGTCGGCGACGTCTACGTCAACCGCGTGCAAAGCCGCGCGCCCGGATCCCCCGGAGATTCCACTTCGCGTGCTTTCCCCCTGCGCGTGTTGCTGCATGTCGACGACAGCGGCGTGGCCCGGCTTCTTTCCGGCGTGTTCCTCGGCCCTCTGGCCGATTCCCCCGGCGGCACGGCGGGCCTGGCCACGCGTGAAGCGCGGCTGAAGGCGGACGCCAAGGCGCAGGCCACCCGGTTCGTATCCACCCAACTCCCGCCCGACACCGAGCTCTCCACCGGCTCGGGCTCCGTGGCCCTCGGTTCCACGCTCGTCCGCACGCTCACCCTGCCCTTCAACGAGCGCACCAATCCTTTCGTTCACGCCTACCACCCGGACCACGACAACCGCGACGCCCGCCTGCAGCCTGTTGGCGCCGGCGTGGAGAGTTTCACCGTGACACGCGCCTGCAGCTTTCAGTTCACCGTCCAGCCTCCCGACGGCGTCCCCGTTCTCGGCTGGGGCGCGTCCGTCATCGGGGGCAACTACTCCGAGACCCTGACCGGCCTCCATCGCCTGCCCATCACGGTGGGCGGCACGTTCCAGCTCCGTCGCGTTTCCGAAATCGGAACCATCCTCCTCGACTGATCCATCTCTTCGCCCGCCACCCTCCCGTTTTTAAAGCACAACCCGTCATGCAACGCGTCCTCCTCGCCGCCACCGCCCTCCTGCTGAGCTCCATAGGCTTCGCCCAGTCCGCCGTTCCCGTAGGCATCACCTATCAGGGACGCGTGACCGACGGCGCCGGAAACCTCATCGGCGCCGGCACCCCGGTGAATCGTCTCGTCACATTCCGCATCTACAACGCCGCCACCGGCGGCACCCGCCTCTGGTCCGAGCAGCAGGTGGCGACCATCACCAATGGCGAGTTCAACGTGATCGTGGGGTCTGGCTCCGCCGTCGCGGGCGAAACCAACGTCGCCGCCCTCGATGCGATCTTCACCTCCAACCTCACCGCGACCACTATCATGGTGACGCCCGTCTCCACGCGTTTCCTCGGCGTGACGGTGGATGACGGCACGGTCGCGGCGGATCCCGAGATCACGCCCCGCCAGCAGCTCTACGCCGCGCCCTACGCGCTTCGTGCGCGCACGGCGGAGACCGTGGCCAGCGGCGCCGTCAACGCGACCATGCTCGCAAACGGCGCGGTGGGCACGATCCAGATCGCCGACCTGAACGTCACCACCGCCAAAATCGCCGACGCCGGCGTGACGACCGCGAAGGTCGCCGACGCCTCCGTCACCACCGCCAAGATCGCGAATCTCGCGGTCGACGCGACCAAGCTGGCCGACGCCTCCGTCGCCACCGCCAAGATCGCGGACGGCGCCGTGACCGCCGCCAAGATCGCCGCCGGGGCGGTCGACGCGACCAAGCTGGCCGACGCCTCCGTCACCACCGCCAAGATCGCCGCGGGCGCGGTGGACGCGACCAAGATCCCGGACGGGGCCATCACTTCGTCGAAGATCGCGGACAGCGCCGTCGTGACCGCCGACATAGCGGACGGCGCCGTCGCCACCGCCAAACTTGCCAACACCTCCGTCACCGCGGGCAAGCTTGCCTCCGACGTCGGCGGCGCCAGCGGCACCTACAATTTTTTCCGGGTAAACGGAGGCAATTCCCAGGGCTTTATCTTTGGCGCGTTCAACCAGGTCGGTGACGGCATCAATTACACCTACAACGCCTACAACAACAACTCCGCCTGGACCGTGCCCGTGCCCGCCGGCGGCCAGTCGCGCATGCAGCTCGGCTATGGAAGCGTGGACTTCTACACCGCGCCCGGCAGCAGCGCAGGCGGCGGCGTCCAACGGATGCAGATCAACCAGGATGGCCGCATCAGCCTGGGCGGAAATCTCCACGACGCGAATACCACGGTTCTCATCAATAACATCTCTGGCCGGATCTACCCCCTCGCCATCCAGACCAGCGCCGGAGGCTGGTTTTATTTCGAGCACAACGGCAACGCCTACAAGTCCACCGGTTCCTCCTGGAGCGTGAGCTCGGACGCGCGCCTGAAGAAGGATGTCGTCGGCCTCGAGGGCGCCCTTGATCATCTTCTCGAGCTTCGCGGCGTGCAGTTCCGCTTCAAGGACGGGCAACGCTACGCCGACGGAGTCCAGACCGGCTTTATCGCCCAAGAGGTCCAGGATGTTTTCCCCGATTGGGTAAGCACCACGCCCGACGGCTATCTGGCCGTCGGCGCAAAAGGATTCGAGGCGCTCACCGTCGAGGCCTTGCGCGAGCTCCGCGCGGAGAAGGACGCCGCGATCGCCGAGCGCGATCGAGCCATCGTCGCCCTCGAGCAGCGCGTGCGCGAGCTCGAGTCGTCCACCGCCGCCCGTCTTGCGGAGCTCGAGAAGCGCCTCGAGGCCGTCTCAGCCCCCCGGCAATAACGCCGCCCGCCGAACCCGCATGAAGCCACGACGCCAGCTCTTCCGCGGCTGCGGCGCCGCCGTTCATCCGCCCGCAGCGATGCCCTTGGGCCGCGCCTTCACCGCGAGGTTGCTTCGCATGATCGCGCTCTGGCTCTTCGCGGCCTGCGCGCTGCCTTTCGCCGCGCGCGCGCAATACGAGATCGGCGCCCCCGGCTTTAATTTCATATCCTTCGCGGGAGCTCCTTTTGCACCGGGCGGTTTGCCGGCGGTCACCACGCCCCAGTTCGCCGGCGTGCGCGCCCTTGCCGCCGGTTCCTCGGCGAGGGCCGCCACCGGCACCGTGGCCCAGCGCTTCCCCTCCGCCGTCTACATCGATCCGACGACCGGACAGGCGACCGGCACGGTGATCGCGCTCAACCGCTCCAGCGTCGGCTCGGTTTTTGCCATCGGCGTGCCGCGCTACTTCCTTGGCGACTTCATCACGCCGCCCGCGTTCCAGATCAATGATACCACGCTGGCGGATTCCAACTATTGGCGCCCCAAGCCGGTCGAGCCCGGCGAGACCTTTCAGGAGATTATCAGCGGAGTCACCACCGCCACCGTTCCCATCGCGGCCAACACCACGGTCAATTATTACTACAGCCCGCACGCGGAACGCGTGTTCGCGGCCCAATCCGGTCGCGTGACCATAACTTGGGTGGCCCGGACTCCGGTGAACGGTCGCTTCCTTTTCAAGACCGAGTCCTTCGTGGTGTCTTCCGCCACCCAGCGTCCGGTTCGCACCATCTATTGGACTGAACGCAGCTTCAGCGCGCCGCCGATCAACATCCCCACCGGCAGCATCCAGACCGTGAACCCGGTCTATAACGCGCAGGTGCCCGCCATCGTCGCGC
>JAIXVY010000410.1 GCA_027482505.1 Opitutaceae bacterium
CATTCCCCACCTCACGCCCGAGATGCCGGGCACCCACACGATCCACTATTTCTCGCCGGCGCTGGAGTTGATCGCGATGGGTCTGGACTACCACGCCTACACGCAGGACGAGGGTTTCCTCCGCGACACGGTGCTGCCGATGGCTCGACTCACCCTCGTCTTCTACTCGCAACATTTCCCGCGAGACGCCTCCGGACGCCTCAAGATCGAGGGGGCCAACTCCGCCGAGGCCTACTGGAAGGTGACCAATCCCCTTCCCGACATAGCAGGGCTGCATTGGGTGCTGGACCGCTTGCTCGCGCTCCCTTCGCGCCTTGCCGATGCGGACTCGCGCTCCTTCTGGGAAAAACTGCGTGCCGAGCTTCCGCCGATTCCCGAGGGAGAACGCGAAGGCAAGCGCAGCCTGATCGCCTACGAAAACTGGGATCCGTCGGCCAAGCCGCATACGCCCGAGAATCCAGAACTCTATGCGGTGTATCCATTCCGCCACTTCGGCTTGGGAAAGCCCGGACTCCAGCTCGCCCTCGACACCTTCGCCACCCGCAAGCACAAAGGCTCGGGTTGCTGGCGTCAGGACGGTCCCCAGTCCGCCCTTCTCGGCCTGGGCGATGAGGCGCGCACGCACGCCCTCACGAACTTCACCGCCTTCGGCCAACCCTTCGTTTTTCCCGGTTTCTGGAATCACGGTTTCGACTACGCGCCCGATCAGGACAACGGAGGCAACGGCGAGCTCACCCTGCAATGGATGATCATGCAGTGCGAAGGCCGTAAAATCCGCCTGCTTCCCGCCTGGCCTGCAGGCTGGAACGCCGACTTCAAACTCGCAGCCCCTTTCCAAACCACCGTTCAGGCAAAAGTCCGCGACGGGAAAATCACGGATCTTGTCGTAAAACCCGACAGCCGCCGCGCCGACGTGATTATCGGCCCGTAAACAAACACTCGTGCGCTCCCCGCTCCGCAACATCGGTTCGTCGCGTTCGTCTTCTGATAACCGATCCGGCGGACCGCGAATCCGTCACCGTCACCAAGATTTTCGCGAATCAGCCCTGCTTTTCGGCACGCGTCCAACTGACCGCCTCCTCCGTCCAACCCTGCTGCGCCCTCCTGCAGGCAGGGCGAACGACGCCGCAACCGTCACCTACTCCATCGGCTACCTAGGCCGCCGCACAGCCCTCGACCTCTAAATTCGCGGCGGATCCAAAAAACGCCGACGCATATCCGACCTTTTAAAAACCGCCCATGCACCTGCTTCGTCCCCTGCGATTTCTCCTGCTTGCTCTCGCCTTCGGCTCGCCGTTCACCGCGCGCGTCGCCTCCGCGCAGCAGGAACCTTGGCTCAAGGCCCGCCCCGAGCTCATGCAACGTTGGCAGGATCTCACCTTTGGCATGTTCATCCACTGGGATCCCTCGAGTCTTCTGGGCGTCGAGATCAGCTGGCATCGCCAGTCCCCCTTCAACGGGCCCATACCCGACGAGGTTTACGACAACCTCTACCGCTCGTTTTACCCCGGCCAGTTCGACGCCAAGGCCATCGCGCAGACCGCGAAGGACGCCGGCATGCGCTACATCATCATCACCGCCAAACATCATGGCGGCTTCTCGATGTTCGACTCGGCCCACACCGACTACGACATCATGAGCACGCCCTTTAAGCGCGACATCATCAAGGAGCTCGCCGAGGCCACCCGCGCCGCCGGCCTCGATTTCGGCTTCTATTACTCGCAGCCCGACTGGCACCACCCCGCGTTCCTCGCCAAGGACTGGGAAACCTACAACAAATTCCTCTACGGCCAGATCCGCGAGCTCTGCACCAACTACGGCAAGATCGGCATGATCTTCTTCGACGGGATTTCCTACGGAAGCTCGCAGTATCGCCCGAAGGAGCTCTTCAAGATGATCCGCGAGCTCCAGCCGGATGTCGTGATCAACAACCGCTGCGGCCTTCCCGCCGATTACGACACGCCCGAGCAAGTGGTCGGCGCCTTCAACACCAAGCGGCCTTGGGAAACTTGCATGACGCTCGGCACCTCGTGGTCGTGGAAAACCTACGACAAGATCCGCTCCCCCGCCGAGTCGATCCGCCTGCTGGTCATGACCGCCGGCAGCGGCGGCAACTTCCTGCTCAACGTCGGCCCCATGCCCACCGGCCAGATTGAGCCGCGCCAGGCCGACGTTCTCCGCAAGGTCGGCGACTGGCTCCGCGTGAATGGCTCCGCGCTCTACGGTCTGCGCGCCGGCCCCTACAAGCCCGCCGGCTGGGGAGCCTCCGTCCACGAAGGCCGCACAATTTATCTGCACATTCTCTCTTGGGCGGATTTGCCCGATTTTCTGCCCGCGCTGCCAGGCAAAGTCGTCTCAGTCACCCGTCTGAGTGGCCGCCCCGCCACCTTCTCCCACGATCAAAGGGGACTGCGCGTCGACGTGCCAGCCTCCGAACGTGATCCGGTAAACACCATTCTCAAGGTCACTCTCGATCCGACTTCGCCCGCCGCGAAAGACATCAAACCAATCCTCGTCCCCACGCGCTCCATCGCGCGGCTCAAGCCCGTCACTGCCTCGACCGCCGCGGACGCCGCCAAAAGCCTAACCGACGACGATCCCGCCACCCTGTGGGTCTCGGACTCGCGTCAATGCTGGGCCGAGATCGACCTCGGCTCCGACCGCCGCTTCTCCCGCATCGACATTCGCGAAGAGGGCCACGCGTGGGAAACGCGAACCAAGTCGTTCGAGATTCTCGCCCGCGCCGAAGGCTCCTCCGCCGACCAGTGGACCACCGTCGAGCGCGGCAACTCCATTGGCTCCACCTACACGAAGAAGTTCGCGCCCGTCACCGCCCGTTACGTTCGCCTGAAGATCAACGACTCCGGCGCGCTACCTCGCTTCTCCGAGATACAACTTTACGAATAAGCTTTCGAAACTGCGGTCCTATGCTCGCCATAATCTCTCGACTCCTGCGGTGGGGCGTCTTCGCGGCCACGGCGCTCGAAACGCACGCCGCCAGCGAACTGCCCGCCGGCGAACTAGACTTCCGCCGACTCCTGCCCGCCCAGGCGCCGCGCGCCGCGATATACCGCGAAGCGGGCTATCATCTGTGGGATCCAAGCGTCGTGCGCGGCGACGACGGCCTTTACCACCTCTATTACTCCCGGTGGAGCGCGGCGCATGATTTCGACGCGTGGTGCACCCACGCCGAGATCGCCTGGGCGACATCGACGAAGCCCGAGGGCCCCTACACCTTCCGCGGCCTCGCCCTTCCCGCCCGCGGAGCCGGGTTCTGGGACGGCCACTCTGTCTTCAACACGAATGTCGTCCGCATAGGAACCCGCTTTTTCCTCTACTACACGGGGAATCGCGGCACCGAACAATGGACGCCGGAACGCGCCATTCGGCCTTATGGGGAAGAGTGGTGGACGCATCGCAACCGGCAGCGCATCGGAGTCGCCGTAGCCGACTCGCCCGCCGGCCCATGGACCCGTCTGGATCACCCGCTAATTGATGTAGGCCCCGCCTTCGGCCACACGATCATCAATGTTCCCAACCTAGTGTTGAAGCCCGACGGCGGCTACCGCCTCTATTACAAAACCCTGGCCGAGGGTCCGGGCCGTTTCGGCGGCGGCGTCTTCCACTACGGCGCCGATTCAGACTCCCCCTTCGGTCCCTTCGTCCGTCATCCGGAACCGATTGTGGACAAAAACAAACTGCTGCCGAGCGTAGCCAAACGCTTCGATTTCCACATCGATGATCATTTCGAGTGGTTCCAAGACGGCCGCTACTACGCCATCGTCAAAGATCACGACGCTCCTTTCCTGACCGCTCACGGACGCAGTCTGCTTCTCCTCGAATCACCCGACGGCCGGACGTGGTCGCCGTCTCGCCACGTGCTGGTCCAGGGTTTTTCGCTAGATTGGGACGACGGTTCTCGGGAAAAATTTGCCCGCCTCGAAATGCCGAAACTGCTTCTCGAGGGACAGCGCCCCGCGCTTCTCAGTCTCGCGGCTCTGCCCGAAGCCGGCGGCGAATCCTTTCTCATAAATCTACCGCTTTCCGCCCCCGCCCGCCCATCGGTCCCCTGATTTGCCTCGCATGCATGGCAGGTCCGCGGAGCCGGATGCCCAAGCCTGGCGCGTCTTTTTCGTCAGGCATGAAATAATCTCAAAAAAATCGTCTCGCCACAAATTGGCTTGAGCTTGATTTATCGTTACATCAAGAAGGCGCTTTCTTAGCTTTTTGCCGTCAATCGAGCCGTTCAACGCCATCCCTCCGGCGCAGCGGAAAGAAAAGGCCGGCAGACCCGCCCCCTCCGACTCCCGCAACGGGCAGTCGGCTCTCCCCCAACCATGAAAAAACTCCGCACCCTGCTCGGCGCATGCGTCGCCTTCGCCGGCCTCGTCCTGTCCGCCATGCCGCTCCGGGCCCAGATCAACTGGCCCGCAGGCATATACAGCCCGAACACTCTGGCTGAAATGAACAACAACCGTTGGGGCAGCTACACCCTGCCCAACGACACGAAGCTGTGGGTCAACATCTGGGCCCCGTGGAACGCAGCCGGAACGCGCTACGACTCGGCCGGCTGGCGCATGCCAATGCGCATGTGGACACGCATCTTCGATACCACCAAGCGCCACTGGCACGTGGAGTATGACGTCATCGGCGAAATGCCGACCGGCAGCCCTTATCGGCATGCCACCGCAAAATACAGCTGGGTGAAGGCATACCCCCACGTTCAATACGCGCCGCCCGACCTCTACGTTTGGCAGGGAAGCACCAAGGCCTTTCAAAGCGAGTGGTATCTCGGCGCGGAGTCCTCCGACTGGGCCAATAACCGCTTCAACGCCATCTGGGAAATCCGCCTGGCACGTCGCGATTCCGCCGGAGCCGTCATCCCCGGAAGCGACTACATAATACAACTTGAAGTAATGCAGGCCAACTACGGCAACCCAGCCCCCGCCACCGTATCCCTTTCCGGATACAACTGGACCCCGGGCCTGTTCTACACCTTTGGCGAAGTGCCGGTGCACAAGTTCATTCTTTCGGGCGCGGGCGTGACCCAAAACGCCTCCCGCACCGTGAGCCTCGATGTCTTTCCCTTCCTGCAATACACCGCCAACCGCCCCAATGACTTTCCCCGGGCGAGTTGGAACGCCAAGGTGGATGTCATCAACGCAGGCGTGGAGGTTTGCCTCGGCACCAACTCCAAGGTCTGGACCGGCCGCTACTGGGCCAGCTCCTGGAATCGTTAAACCGGTTTTCCCGACGAAGCGGATCCGAAGGCTGCTCATGTCCTGACGCCTTTCGCCTCCGGCGAAATCAAGTATCCCGGCCCCATGGCAAAGCCGCGCACCCTCCTTGCAGGACTGGCGGCCTTATGTCTGGGGCTTTTCCTATTCCCTGGCCTAATCTCCGAGCGGGTTCCTTCCTCGGCCGGCCCAAGCCTCGTCGCCACGTCTTCCCCGCCCTCTTTCGGCGCGGACCGATCACCCTCGGCCGCCTTTTCCGATACGACCGCGCTGACCATGCCGTGCCCCTCTCCTGCATCTGCCCGTCGCGCGGCCCCGCCTGATCCCGAAATGGAGCCCCGCGTCGCGACCCTTTTCCGCCACTTGCTTCTCTTGGCCGATGGAGAGCTGCTCGGCGCTGACGAGAAATCGGAACTCGAACGACGACTCGCCGCTTCCCCGGTCCTTGCCGCGGAATGGGCCGCGCAGTCCGATTCGGACGATGCGCGCGAACGCCGCCTCGCCGCCTGCCTCGCCGCCTGGTCGCAGCGCGATTTCGACTCCGCCTGGGCGTGGGCCAACTCCCGCGAAGACCTTATCCCCGCGCTTGCCGTTCTCGCCTCCGCGTCCGACCCGCTCGCGGCGTCCTCCCGCGCCGCGGAGTGGGTCGAGCAATCGCCCGAAACCGGGCTATATCGCTTCGATTTTATGAGCCGGCTCTGGCGTGAACTCGGCCGGCACGAGGCCAACCTCGCCTTCGCCGACGCATTGCCACCCGAATACCGCGCCATCGCCCTGCAAACCGCGTTCGAGTTCTATGCCCGCTCCGCCCCCGAAAACGCCCTCGCATACGCTCGCCTAAAAACCGATCCCGCGGAGCGCGAGTCCGCCCTGCTTGCCGTCATCGACGGCTGGCCCGAGGCGCGACTCGCCGATCTGCGCCGGCTGGCCCCCTCCATTCAAGAACCCCAGGTCGCCTTGGTAGCCGCCCACCGACTGCGAGCGGGACGCGCTCCCTGAACCTTCGCCACCCGCTTACCCATGCCCAACCGCAACCACGCCTTTTTACACGCGCTCGCCGCTCTCTTATTCGCGGGACGCGCCGCCGCCGGCGTGATTGCCGCCGACATGGAAGGCGGCGCGGGAACCGGCGCGCCAGATCAGGTTCCGGGCATCGCCGGCGCGGGATGGACCGGCGCCTGGACCAACGGCAACCTCGCGGTCTCCAACATAGCCTTCGCCGCCGCGGACACGCCGTCACTTACGCCAAACTCGGGACGCTTTCTCTCCGCGACCGTCGCCGCCGTAAACGCCGACGCGGGCCTCGGCCGCCAGTTCAACACCTCCAGCGCCACCCTCGGCGTCGACGGCAAAAAAGCGGTGGCGATCAAATTCGATTTCCGCCTTGATTCGGCAAACTCCGGCTTCACCGGCTCGACCGAGCACATCACGCTGCAAGGCAACACCGGCGGGCTCGTCAGTTCCTCGGGAACGTCGACCTGGATGATTCGCGTGGCCCCCGGAGCAACCCCGCGCTGGGGCTGCTACAACGGTGGCCGCGACGGCGGCTCCTACAGCGCCACCCGTATCGTCGACGCCGGCATGAGCGCCCTGCCCGGCGTCACCTACTCGTTCACCATCAACCTGGATCCCGCCACGCGGACCTATTCGGTAAGCATAGCGAACGGCACCGACACCGTGAATGTGGGCGGCCTCGGCTTCCGCACATCGTCCGCCACCTTGGGCGACACGTTCGGCATTTTTGCGCGAAAGGATTCGGCCGCGGATACGCTCGCCTTCGCGCTGGACCGCCTGTCCATCGTCGGCGAAAGCCCTCCCTCGGTGCCCCCGCCAGAAACCTTCCCCTACGTCTTCGACATGGTCGGCCATACCCCCGGCGAAGCCTATTACGAGAGCCGATTCAACGACCCGGCCTATACCCGTGTCGCCGGTTTCACCGGCAAGGTCTACTCGCTCTTCGAGTCGCCCCTCCTCGCCGTCAACTGGGACGAGTTCAACACCACCGACAAGGTCATCCTTCCCGCCGGGTCCGCCGATCGCGCATGGGTCGACGCCAAGCGCGCCGAGATAACGCCAAAGCTCACCGCCGCCCGGGACGCCGGCCTCAAGGTCTACGCGATGAGCGATCTCATCCTTCTCCCCAAGCGGCTCGTCAGCCTCTACGGCTTGGCCACCACTTTCGGAAACATCAACAATGCCGACACCGAACTCTGGCTGCGGCGCAACTTGAGGCTCATGTTCGCCCAGTATCCCCAGCTCGACGGGATCATGGTCCGCATCGGCGAAACCTACCTTCAGGACGCGCCTTATCATCAGGGCAAAATCGACAGCCCAAGCAGCGCCACGACCATCATCCCGCTCATGAACATCCTGCGGGACGAGGTCTGCGTGAAACTTAACAAGCAGATCTTCTTCCGCACCTGGAACAGCTTCGACACCAATCTCGCGACTTTTCTCGCCGTGAGCGACGCCGTCGAGCCGCACTCGAATCTCATCTGGTCGATCAAACACTGCGAAGGCGACTTCCACCGCGGAAACCCCTACAGCAAAGTTCTCGGCCAGGGGCGCCACCCCTTCATTGTCGAGGTGCAGGCCGCCCGCGAATACGAGGGCAAGGGAGCCTTCCCCAACTATATCGCGCGCGGCGTCATCGAAGGTTTCGAGGAGCACGCCGCCAACCCCACCCAAAACATCCGCTACCTGTGGCAAAACTCCCCGCTCATGCGCGGAGCATGGACTTGGTCGCGCGGCGGCGGCTGGCGCGGCCCCTATATTCGCAACGAGCTATGGTGCGAGCTGAACGCCTGGGTAATGGCCAACTGGGCGCTCGCCCCCGCCACCCCGGAGGAAACGATCTTCAATCGCTTCGCGATCGAAAAACTCGGCCTCCCGCAGGCTCAGCTCCCCGCCTTTAGACGCCTCTGCCTGCTCTCCGCCGAGGCGGTCTGGCGCTGGAAACGGGGCTCGAACAACGGCCTCATCTCGGGCTGGTCGCGCGACCAATACTACACCTTCCCGACCCTGCCCGCCACCGCAGCCGCCCGGGCCGTCGTGCTCGCGTCGCAGGATGAGGCCGTAAGCCGCTTCGAGGAAATCGTCGCGCTCGCGAAAACGCTCACGCCCGCCGACTCGATGGACCGTGAGTTCATCGTCTCCTCCTCCGTCTACGGTTTGCGGCTCATGCGGATGATGCGCGCCGTGGTGCGCCTGAAGGCCGCCGAGGTCGACGGTGACGCCTATGCGAACAAGGTCTGGATGGACCGCCACGACGAAGCGTGGGCCGACTATCTCGCGCTCGCCCAGCAATACCCGAACAGCCTCTCCACCTTCTACACCCGAAACGCATGGCAAACCTGGGGCGGAGAAAACCCCGCCACCGCCGAGCCGAGGCTGCGTTCTGCGGCGGTCAACACGCTCGCCGCCTACGCCGCCCGCGACGGCGACGGCGATGGCGTATCCGACGCGGACGAACTCGGACGCTACTGGGACCAGCCCTTCGACAGCGACGGCGACGGCGTGCCCGACTACCTCCAGGCCGGGGTCAGGCCCCGCGCCTTCGAGCGCTGGCTGCAGGAAAAATTTTCGCGCGACTACGACCAGCCCGCGCTCTCCGGTCCGCGGCAGGATCCCGACGGCGACGGCGTGCCGAACCTGCTCGAATTCGCCCTGGGCGCGGACCCGCTGAGGCCTTCGCACCTCCCGGTCTCGGGCTCCGCGCGAACCGACACTGGCGCGCTGGGCCTGGAGTTTTCACCCAACGGCGCCGCCGATGATCTGGTGCTCGAGGTCCATGCGAGCGAAGACCTCCTGGCTTGGGCTGCCGTCGCGCGGTCCACTGATGGCGGAGCCTTCTCGCCTCTGCTTTCCGGCTGGTCGGTCGGCGCCGGCTCCGCTGCCGGCTCGGTGCGCGTGGAGAAGATCTCGTCCTCGCCCGAGCCCCGCCGCTTCCTGCGTCTTTCCGTCGGGCGATCAACACCCTGACCCCATGCTCCACCCGCGATGAACACACCTCATCTTTTCGCCCACCAAGTCCCGCTCGGCCGCACGCGGCTGCTGCCCGGTCCCTTCCAGGAAAGGCAGGAGCTTCATCGCATATTGCTTCGCCACTACGACCTCGACCGCCTTCTTCACAGCTTCCGCGTCACGGCCGGACTCTCCGCGCCCGGCCAGCCTTACGAAGGATGGGAATCGCCCGGCTGCGGCCTTCGCGGCCACTTCGTCGGCCATTACCTTAGCGCCGTCTCCTGCATGGCCGCGGCCACCGGCGACGAGTTCTGCCTCCGTCGCACCCGCGATCTCGTCGTTGGGCTGGCCGAGTGCCAGGCGGCCCTCGGGGACGGTTATTTGTCCGCTTTTCCCGCCACCGAGTTCGACACCCTGGAAACCGTGTTCTTCGACAAGGTGTGGGCCCCCTACTACACGATCCACAAGATCATGGCGGGCCTGCTCGACGCGCATGCGCACGCGGGAAACGCCGATGCGCTGCGCATGGTCGTGGCCATGGCGGATTATTTTTCCGCGCGTCTCGCCCGCCTTTCCCCGGAGGCGCTGGA
>JAIXVY010000129.1 GCA_027482505.1 Opitutaceae bacterium
GAGCAAGGGCCGGAATTGCAGGTGCCGCTGAATACCGCCGGGTTCATGCTGCTGCTGAACCAGAACGGCCTGGAGATTCGTCTGGAGCACTCGAAAGAGGCGCCTCGCCAGTATGTCTTCTCGCCTGGAATCCAGGGGCCGTATGCCGGTTGGCGCGACACCGGCCGCTGGATCTTCGTCGCCTTCAGCTGGGCGCGGGAGAACAACACGCTTTCAGTTTATCAGGCCACGCCCGACAAGCCGGTCGCCTTCATGCGCGACATGATTCGTGAAACGCCGGCCAAGCCCACGCTGCCCCGCGTGGATCTGACTCGAGTGCCCGAGGTCATCGGCAACACCTCCCCGCGGCGCGACCGGCCGCTGGCCGGCCGCATGGACAACCTGCGCATTTTTGATCGCGTGGTGGACCGCGTGGAACTCGAGGGCATCCGCCGGGCCGATCTGGCCAACACCGGAATCAGCTTCAACTAATCGCCGCGTTTTTCGCGATTCGACCCGAACCCATGCTGCGCAATCCCGTCCTTCCCGGCTTTCGCCCCGACCCCTCGATTTGCCGGGTGGGGACCGACTACTACCTAGCGACTTCCACCTTCGAGTGGTTTCCGGGCGTGCTTTTGCATCATTCGCGCGATCTGGTGAACTGGCGTCCGGTCGGCCACGCCCTCACGCGGCGCTCGCAGCTGGATTTGCGCGGGGTGCCCGATTCCGCCGGATCGTGGGCGCCGTCCTTGAGCCACGCCGATGGGCGATTCTGGCTCGTCTACACGAACGTCGTGACCACCGGCATGGGGCGTCCGTTCAAGGATCCGCACGTTTATCTGGTCACGGCCGAGCTAATCGAGGGTCCTTGGTCCGAGCCGGTGCGGCTGGATTCGATCGGTTTTGATCCCTCGCTGTTTCACGACGACGACGGACGGAAGTGGCTGCTCAACATGCAGTGGGATTTCCGGCCGGGGCGCTACCGTTTCGCCGGGATCGTCGCCCAGGAATACGATCCCCGCGTGCAACGGCTGACCGGGCCGGTGCGCGAACTGCTGCGCAAGGAGAACATCCTCTGCGAAGGACCGAATCTGTATAAGAAAGACGGATACTACTATCTGATGCTGGCCGAAGGCGGCACGGGCTGGAACCATGGCATCGCCATGGCCAGGGCCCGCCAGCTGCAAGGGCCCTACGAGCTGGACCCGGAGGAAGCCGTGCTGACCACCCGCCACGACGCGAACCATGCGCTGCAAAAAGCCGGCCACGGAGAGCTCGTCCAGACTCCGGGCGGGGAGTGGTGGCTGGCGCATCTCTGCTCGCGTCCGCTGCGCACCGGCGCTCCGGCCAATCCGGGGTCTCCGGATAAGACGGCCAGCGCCTCAGCCCATGCCGGCGATCGGTGCGTGCTCGGCCGCGAGACGGCGCTGCAGCGCGTGGTCTGGTCCGCCGACGGCTGGCTGAGACTGGCCGGCGGCGGCGTGCTGCCCGCGGTGGAGTCGGCGCCGCCGGATGAACATGCGCCGCATCCCTGGGCCGCCTTGCCATCCCGGACTAGTTTTGACCACCCGCGCGCGCTCGACGCGCGCTGGCAGTCGCTGCGACGGCCGTTGGAGCAGACCTGGGCCGATTTCTCCGCCCGGCCCGGCTGGTTGCGGCTGGCCGGCGGGGAATCCCCGCACTCGCTGCACGACCAGAGCTTGCTGGCGCGCCGCCTCGAGTCTTTCGACGCCGTCGCCACCACGCGGCTGGAGTTCACCCCGACGCGATTCACCCAGTTCGCGGGGCTCGTCTGTTGGTATGACACGCGCACGCACTTCGCGCTGCGGGTCACCCATGATGAAAAGCGCGGGCGCGTTATCCGGGTGCAGCTAACGGACGATTCCGCCTATGCGGAGCCGGAGGATGCGGTTCTGCCGTTGCGGGACTGGCCGGATGCGGTCTGGCTCAGGGCGGAAATCCAAGGCGCCCAACTGAGGTTCTTCGCCTCGCCGGATGGCGTCGCCTGGGTGCGCGTCGGCGGAGTCTTCGATTTTGGCAGTATATCCGACGACTATGGATCGGTCCTGCACTTCACCGGCGCGATGATCGGCATATCCTGCCATGACGTGGCGGGGCAGCGCGGCCATGCGGATTTCGAGTTCTTCGAACTCGTTCCCCAGAGTGCGGACGCTTGAGGTGGGTGGCGCGGTTTCGCGCCGTCCACCTTCCGTTTCGCCTTAATCGATGACGGGGGTCAGGCCCGAGCTTATCGAATAAATCGGCGGGGCGGGCGCGCGCATCGGGTAGTCGCGGCGCACGTTGCCCACGCCTTGAAGGCGCAGTTGGAGTTCGGTCCGGTCGCCTACCACGGCGGCGGGCAGCTTGTAGTGGGCGTAGGCCCAGCGTCCGGGTTGTGGCTTGGGTGCGCCATACCATTCCTGCTCCGCGTGCTGCTGCTCGGTGACCAAGGCCGGCGGATAGTTGCGGCCGCGCTGCGTGACGTTTCCGTCGAGGGTCTCGAGCACGATCAGATCGCCGCGACGGGTCATGGATACGTCGTGGCTTTCCCAAAGCTTGAGCGTGATCCAGTTGTCCCGGCCCGGCGCGACCGCGAGCGAGAAGTCCGCCCGGCCGCCTTCGAAAGCGTCGTCGCGAGGCATCAGACGCAAGGCAGAGCCTCCATCGGCGTAGGGGAGCTTGGGATTGAAGACGGTGACCCACGGCATGCGCTCGAACTCGACGTAAAGGACGCGGCGAAGCGGCTCCACCGGGGCAAACTTGTCGGCCGCGCGCGGGTAGGCGGCGGGATAGGCGAGGCCGCCGATGCGAATTTCCCGGATGCCTTGTTCGGCATGATCGGCCGCGGTGGCGAACTCGATGCGGATGGCGCGCGTGAATACGCCGGGCGGCAGCGTGATTTTTTCCAAGCCGTAGTCGCCGCCGGCGCTGCGACCTTCCATCACCTGCTCGCGGAAGTCGTCGCGCGGATTTTTGTAAACTTTGTAGTCGTAAGGCGCGGAGCCGAGCCAATCGACCTCGATGTCGGGTATGATGGCCGGCTGGTTGAGTTCGATCTCCAGCCAGTTGCCCCGGACCATGGGAGCGGGAGGGGGGCCGGAGACGCGCCAGTCGGTGGCGTCGTTGCCGTCGATGGCGAGGTGCGGCTCGCGGCCGGGCAGCCAGGCGGAGGCGTAAACTGACATCACCCACAGGGCGGGGTGGCGGGCGGAGACGATTTCCGCGTGTTCAAAACGAATCGGCGCATCGGGCTCGCCCGGTCGAATGACGGCGGGAGCGGCCATGCCGAGGCAATGCGTCGCGAGGGCGAAAGCGAAGAGACGGGAGAACTGCATGGGCGGCGCTTATTCGAGGATGAAAAAGCGGGAGGTATAGGCCGGTAGCGGGAGCGGACGGGAGAGGTCCACGATTTCGCCGGTGGCCAGGTCGCGAGCCTTGGTGGCGCCGGGAATGGCCGGAAGGGTCCAGGTGGATTCGCGGTAGGTGCCGGTTTCGGTGGTGTTCATCGCGATCACATAGGGGCCGGTGCGCGTGTGATAGAAATAGGCGCGTCCGGCGCGGTGATCGAGCCAGTCGGGCGGCTCGGAAGCCCAGGTGGTCATGCCGGGAGGAGGCGGCGTCTGCGGGCGGATGCGGTCGCCAAAAGGGTAGCGCACCGTGACGGAGAGACCGCTTTCCGGCAGGGCGAAATCAGGTGGGAATTCGACCAGCCGCTCCGATTCGGGGCGGACGAGGTGGTAGATGCCGCGGTCGCCGACGGAGCGGCCGTTGAAGGCGTCGAGATTGAAAAATGAGCCGTAGACGAGGGTTTCCCCGTCGCGGAAAACAAATACGCCGTTCTCGGGGTCGGACCAGACGAAGTCTGGCTGGCCGGGCTCGGCAGGCAGGCGATAGGGGCTGGGTGGGAGGTCCTTGATTTTCCGGTATTGGTCCACGAGGCGGATGGAGCTGGCGGGGTGCCAGTGCGGTCCGCGTTCGGGTTCGGCGGGCAGAAGGTGCAGGCGGCCATGGGCAATCTCGAGCTGGGCCAGGCGGAGGGAAACGGGGTCGCCGAGCACGGCGGCCTCCTCGATGCCGGAGTAGAAGACGCGGAAAGGAAAGGTGGTTCCGCGCCAGCTCATGGCGCCGATGCCGCGCAGCATTCCGTTGCCCGTGGTATCGTTGGAAGGAATACGGAAAACGGAGCGCGCGCGCATGAATTTGCGCGCGAACTCGTAGGCTACGGGGTCTCCCGTCTCCTCGGCGATGGGCACCAGCACGTCGCTGAGTTCGCCATAAGCGTCCACGTAGCCCTTCTCGCGCGTCAACCCCGCGCGAGTGGTGAGGAAGTAAGGATAGCCGGCGTCGTCGACGTCCATCGCACCCGGGCGGGAGCGCATGGGTTCCAGCCCATAGGAGACATGGAGATAATGCAGCGCCTGCGCTTCGGTGAGCGCGCGCGGATCACCCAGGACGCGTAGGGCTTTTTGCAGGCGATAAAGGGTGTGGGAGACGTAGACGGGCTGGTTGGTCCAGGATCGGCGGTCTTGCAGGCGCCAGTTGAAGGCGTCGTGGAAGAAGTCGGCGTAGGCCTGGCGTCGGGAGACGGCGCGTGTCCCGGAGGGAGTGACGAGGCTCAACGGTTGATCTAGCCAGCCTTCCGCCGCGAACACCTCGTGCATTTGCGAGCAGGCGTGGGCGATGCGGCCGTGCGAGCCCCAGCCGCGGTAGAACATCGCCCCGGGGGCGCCGCCTTGGGCGGCTTGGCGCAGCACGTGAGCGTCGATGCCCGCGAGGGTTTTCTCGGCCACGGATTTTTCGCGATAATGGCCCGACCATTCGGTGAAATAAATCAGGGGAAGCGTTTCCAAGACGCGGGTGTCGTAACGGTGGCCGGTGTCGTAACGGCTGCGCGCGACGCCGTAGGCGAGCGAGCGGGCTATGTCGGCCCGGGCGCGTTGCAGCAGGCGAGCTTCCACCGTGTCGGGATAGCCGGCGGGTTTGGGCGCGGGCGGACCCCACGCGAAGCTCGGTCCCTGGCGTTCGGACGCGGAAGGCTGAAACCAGGAATCGGTGTGGGTGTGAATGCCGTAAAAGGCGAAGCTCGGGCGATAGGAACGCTGGGGCGCGGGCTGGTCCGCGTTGCGAAAGACTCCGATGGCCTGGGGCGCCGGCGCGGTGGCGATGCGCAGGCGCAGGGATGTTTTTCCACGCGTGACCTCAATGGGGAGAGGAAAGGTGCGGTAGAGAAAACGGCCCGGGACCGGAGCCTCGCGGGTGACGTGCCACCAGAGGTTGCCCAGCGATACCGAATCGGAGTCGGTGAGAAGGTCGACGGGAGTCCAGTTGGCGTCTGAGCCCCAGAGCCGGAGCGTAAGGTAATTTTGCGCGTTGGGGTCCAGGCGGACGTCGAAGGCGAGGGAGGCGGGTAAAGACGCGGCCGCGGGCAAGAGGCGGCGGCCCGGCTCGCCCAATGCGATTTCGGGCGCGGTCTCGATCGGAGCCGATACGGCTGAAAGACGCGCGGCCTGCTCCGAGACCGCGTCGCCGAGGCGCAGTGAAGTGAGCGTCTCGGCCCGGCCTGCGATCGCGGCGGACATGAACGCGCAGAGGGCGGTGACGAATAGGGAGCGGTATGCGGGCATTGTTTCGGCGAAAATGGATGGCGCGACCGGGGCCGTTTCACCGCGGAGACACCTTTAGGCGAAAAAAGCGTCGCGGGGCGGCGACGGGCTCGCTCACGGTCACGGTTTGTCCGACCAAGCCGGGATCTGTCGCCGTAGCTACCCACGCCTGGAGATCGTTGGATGCTTCCACGATATAAACCAAATCGGCGCGGCCGCGGAAAAAGGCCAAGGTTAAGATCGAGCCGCCATCCGAGACGGTGAGGACGGGGTTGGCGGCGGAGGCGGACGATTCGGAGGAGAAGGAATAGTCGAGCAAATCGGGACGTCCGTTGCCGTCAAAGTCCGCGGTCACCGGAGATGCCGCGGGTATGCCGCGGGTGAATTGCCAGGCCGCATAGGGTGTCGGTGTGTGCCGTAGGCCGATCGAGGTCGCGGTGGCGACGAGCGAAAAGCTCCCGGTGGTCGGCGGCAGGGCGGAGGTGTCGAGATCTGGAGTCGGGCTGGTGATCGAGGGGGCGGAAATCAAGGGCCAGACGTAGGAGCGGCGAGGATCAAAATCCACCGGCAGGCCGCCGGGGCGCAGAGTCGCGCCCGCCGCGCTGGAAAACGAGGCGACCTGCGCTGCGCCCAGGGTTACCCCGCGGATCAGTTTGGCGCCCGAGGCAAGGCTCAGTGCGGTGGACGAGGGAAGCGGCCCGGCGATGTCGAGCGCGCCGGCGTTGACGGCGGTGGCACCGGAGTAGGTCAGGTTGCCGGAAAGACGAAGCGTGGTCGTGGCGCCGGCCTTCACCAATCCGAGCGCGCCGTCGATGCCGCCGGAGAAATCGCCTTCGCCGGCGATGGTGAGCGAGCCGAGCACGGCATTGGTCGAGGTGATGCGCCCCGAGCCGGTGAGACGGCCGAGCACGGCCGAGTGGGCGTTGGTGTCGGTCGAGCCTCGGCTGTTGACCGCAAAGGTGCCGTTGATGGCGGCGAGGGCGGAGGCGGGTTGATTTACGGTGAGACTGGCATTGCCGTTCAGCGTGGCGCCAGCGGCGATGAACAGGTCGCCCACCACCTTGTTGGCGCGGGCGGTGACGGCGCCGGCCGAGATCGTGAACGAACCGGAGAAGGTGTTGGCATTCCCTTCCATGACGAGGATGCCCGGGCCGGTTTTCGACAGATTGCCCGCGCCTGAGACAGGGCCGACGAGAAACTGATTTGGTGCCGAGGTGACGTTCATTACCGCGTCGCCCGAAAGCGTGATCGGGGCGGTGCCGGTGCTGTTGAACCGCGTGGTGTTGCCGGTCGCGCCGGCGGAGGCGAGGGTGCCGGCCAGCGCGAGCGGCTCGCCTTGGAGGGCCAGGCCGGAGGCGATCTGGAGGGTGCCTCCCGCGGAAACCAGCGTGCCGGCATCGGTGTTGGCTCCGCCCAGCGAGGTGGAATTCGTGGCGGAGTGAAGTCCGGAGAAGACCTGGTAGGATCCCCATGTGTCGGAGACGGTGATCGAGGCCGGGACCAGCGTGGTCCCGACGTAGGTGTTGCCCGAGCCCTTGTTGATCACTCCTCCGTTTGAAACCGCGGTGTTGTTGGTCGCGTTTCTTCCGAAAACCAGGGGGAGCCCGGTCTGGTTGTTGATCGTGTTGCCCGAGGAGGCGGCGGCCTCCGAGCCGGAGACGGCGGCATCGATGTCCGCAGCGGGGGCGTGGCGCCACTCGCGCCAGGACTGGGCGACGTTTATGTAAGCGTTCGACGGATACACTCCGGCGGGGGCGGAGCGGGTCAGGGTGACGGTGTTGTTGTTGCCGGCGATCAGTGCGACGGGCCAGGAGCCCACGGGCGCGGAGGCGCCGGCGAGCTCCACGGAGACAACCGCGTTGCTGGCGGAGCGACGGAAAAAGACGAGCGGGCCGTTCACGGCGTCGCCCTTGCAAGCCGAAAAGGTGTTTTCGGCGGCGAGCGACGAGGGCGTGAAGCCCTGTTCGCAGCCGTAGGCCTCGACGCCCGTCACCCGGACGTAGCCGGTCATGTCTCCGGCGGCCACGGCGTCGCGCATGCGCTCGATGCGCGTGTTTTCCACGGTGAGGTTGTTGATGTATTGCGGCCAGCCGTTGGTTGCGAAGGAGTCGTTGATGTAAACGCGGATGGCGTCCTCGTGTTTGGACAGGCGGATGTCTGCCGGGATTTTTTCCCGGTAGGTGGCGAAGCCCCACTGCTGGTAGACGGGATGGGCGATCACGGTGTCGCTGTCGGCCAGGGTGTCGCCGAGGACGGCCGAGTTTTTTATGGTTATGTCGCTCGCGCCTTCCTGCATGAAAATCCCGTGGCCATAAGAGCGCATGTGGAGCGTGACGTTGTCCAGGGTGACGCCGGAGGCGGCCCGGCCGATGCGGACGCCCGATTGCTTGCGGTGGTCTATCCAGGCTGCGTTGGTGTTGCCGCTGGCATCGGAGGGGCGTCCGCCTTTGCCGAAGGCGTCTCCGTAGCCGTAGGGGAAGGAGCCGCCGGTGGTGAAGGTGCAGTTTTTCACCGTCACGCCCGAGCCGATGAGCTCGACGAGCGTGGTGGACCAGTCGGCGGTGAATTCGCGCGGCGCGCCCCAGGCGTCGACGCCGTTCATCGCCACGTTCTCCATTCGCAGATCGAGGCCGTCGACCACCGCGTTGGCGCCGCTCACCTGCAGCACGCGCACGGTGTCGGAGTGTCCGTAGACGCGGCCGTAGCCCCGCAACTCGCGCGTATCCACCCGCAAGGTGACGCCGGTGAAGACGTAGGTGGTGTTGGCCCCCGCGAGGTCGAGAAAGATGGGGTGGTCGGGCGCGGGAGACGGTCGCGTGGCCGGGCCGGTGAGCCAGTAGGAGCCGGGAGCGAGGGTGATGGTCGCGTCGGGGAGGGTGGCGACCGACTTTAGGGCCTCGATGCTGGAGACGGTGAAGGTGTTGGAGATGACGGGAACACCATCGGCGTCGTAGGGGCTGCCGGCGGCCTCGAAGGCGGCTTTTTGCA
>JAIXVY010000390.1 GCA_027482505.1 Opitutaceae bacterium
CATGGACGCCGACGCCCGTGAAACGCGTTCGGCGGAACTTGCCCTGGCTTCGATCCAAAAAAACGACTTGCGCGTCCCCGCCCTGCCGCTCGTCGCCGCCTTGCGGCTGGAGGAAGCCTCCGGAGTCCTGGATGCGGAAGCCTCCGTGCGCGTGGCCGACGCGCCATGGCGGGTTCGCTTCTCCGGCTCATGGAAAGACCGGGCGGGATCCGTCGCCGCCGCCGGCCCGCTCACCCCGGCCCTCTTGGAGGTCGCGCGCCCCTTCTTGCCCGAGAAGGCGCGCCCCGTGCTCCAACTCACCGACCCGGTCGCCATCGACGCCACCGCGGAGCTGGCCCCCGGCGGCCGGCCCGTGCGGGTCGTGGCGCGCGCTTCCTCGGGCAGCGCCGTCGCGGGCCACGTGCCCTTTGATCGCGCCGGCGCCGTCCTCATCTACGAGCCGGACGCGAAACGTTTCCGCGCCGAGGACCTGTTGCTCGTGCAGGCGGACTCGCTCGCCCTCGGGCGCTACGAGATGAACACCGAGACCCTCGACTATCGCTTCATCCTCGGCGGACGCCTCCGCCCCATGGCGATAGAAGGGTGGTTCTCCGACTGGTGGGACCACTTTTGGGACAACTTCCACTTTGGTCCCCGCCCTGCCGACGCCGAAGTCGATATCCAAGGCATGTGGCGCGACCCGAACCTGACCACGGTGTTCGTGCAAGCCGCCTCCGGCCCGATGCGACTGCGCGGGCTAGAGCTGGATTCGCTGGCCGTGCGCGTGCAGGTGGCGGTGTCCGCCTTCGATATCCTCGGTTTTCGCGCCACCCGGGGCGCCCATGTCGCCGACGGGCGCTTCCACCGCCTGCTCGACGCGAGGCACGAACACTGGACCGCGCTCGGCTTCGACGTGCGCTCGGACTTTCCCGCCACCGCGCTTCCGGCGATTTTTCCGGAGGAAGGCCCGGAGTTGATAAAACCCTTCGCCCTGACCTCCGCACCCCGCGTGCGCCTGGTCGGCGAGGCCTTCGGCCCCGGATCCGCGACGCCCGGCCGGGAGGATTACGACCTGGATCTGGAGGTGGATTCGCCGCTGCGCTACTCGGGCTTTCCGCTCGACCGGCTATCGCTGCGGCTCGAGCGCCGCGACGCCACGCTGCGCCTGCGCGACATTCGCGCGGGCTTCGCCTCCGGTCTGGCCCAAGGCGAGGCGACCATCGACGGTCCCGCGACCGACCGGAGCCTGTCCTTCGACCTCAAGCTGCGCGATGCCGACCTCGATCTCGTCCAAACGCGCTGGCGCGAGTTTCAAGCGACGCGACCGCCCCAGGTTCCCGCGAAGCCGCCCAAAACCGCGGCCGGCGCGCCGGCCAAGGATGCCAAACCCCTCGGCGGGCGCATCGACCTCGGCCTCAAGGCCTCGGGCCCCTTGGATCGTCCGCTCGATTACGTCGGCGCCGGCGTCGCCTCAATCACCGGCGCGGACCTCGCCAGCATCCGCATGCTCGGACCCCTCTCCAGCCTGCTCGGCGAAATCGGCGTGGGCTTCACCACGATCAAGCTCACCGAGGCCGACGCCCGGCTTTCGCTGGAGCGCGATCGGCTGCGCTTTGAAACCCTGAGGCTCAAAGGCCCCTCCGCCCTCGTCGAGGCGGCGGGCGTG
Organism: Opitutaceae bacterium; assembly: GCA_027482505.1. Taxonomy (GTDB): domain Bacteria; phylum Verrucomicrobiota; class Verrucomicrobiia; order Opitutales; family Opitutaceae; genus IMCC26134_A. Next base: position 1,646 of record JAIXVY010000390.1, read on the forward strand.
TTTTCGCTCCAGACGAGCGACCTCGATTTCAAGGCCAAGGTTCGCCCCTTCGAGCAACGCGACGGCATTCTCGGCTCCACCGCCGATTTTGTTCTGTCGCCCCTCTCCCGCGCGCTGGAGGTCGAGCTGGGAGGCACGTTGGACGAGCCCACTTGGATCTTCGCCTACGGCCCCAAGAAACTGTTTCGCCGCATCACCGACAGTTTCTGACGACGCGCCGGACACGCGGCTAAAAAAGTTATCCTTGCCTAATGTGGGCCCGCGCCCCGCTGCAGGCTCGCCTGGCCCCTGGCGCCCTCTTTTCGTTCCCCGGTGAGCGCATCGCCCCAGGCCACTTCCGCACGTCCCGATCCCCACGCCGCCGCGCGGGAACGCGCCCATGACGGCGCCCGTCTCGTGCTCCGCGGCATCGGCCTCAGCCTCGCGCTTGCGGCGCTGAAATTCGCCGGCGGCGTGCTCGGCTCCACCTACGCGCTCATCGCCGACGCCATCGAGTCGCTGCTCGATGTCGCGTCCTCGCTGCTCGTCTGGGCCGGCTTTCGCTACGCCGCGAAGCCGCCCGACGCGGACCACCCCTACGGCCACGGCAAGGCCGAGCCGCTCGCCGCCATCGCGGTGTCGCTCGTCATGCTCTCCGCCGCCGGCTGGATCGGCATCCACGCCACCCACGAAATCCTCACCCCCCACTCCGCCCCGCACTGGGGCACCCTGCCGCTGCTCGTCTTCATCGTGGCAACGAAGTGGTGGTTCTCGCGCCGCCTGGCCCGCGCCGGCGCCGAGACCGGAGGCACCGCGCTCGGCGCCGAGGCGTGGCATCACGCTTCCGACGCTCTCACCTCCGCCGCCGCCTTCATCGGCATCGCGGTCGCCGTGATCGGCGGCCCGGCCTACGCCGTCGCCGACGACTGGGCCGCTCTCGCCGCCTGCCTTGTGATCGCCTTAAACGGACTCCTGATCTTCCGTCGCGCCTTCGGGGAGATCATGGACATAGCCGCTTCCGAGGAGGTGCACGGCCAGGTGCGCGGCATCGCCCTCGCCGTGCCCGGCGTGCTCGGCGTCGACAAATGCCGCGTGCGGCGCTCCGGCCTCGCCCTGATTGTCGAGATCCAGATCGTCGTTGATCCGCTCATCACCGTCTTTTCCGGACACGCCCTCGCCCACGACGTCCAGGATGCCCTAGTCGGCGCCGATCTCGCCATCTCGCACGTCGCCGTCCACGTCGAACCCGCCCCGGCGAACGCGTCCTGATTTTTCGCCCCGGGTCGCGCGGATCGAGAGTCGCCGTCCAGCGCGGCCGCTTTCCGGGTTTACCCCGCCCCGGCCTTGCGCCATGATTTGGCCATGGCCTCACGCGACTACTCGATACCGCCCACCGCCAACCAAAACCTTCTCCGCTGGGTGGAGAAGATGGCCGCGCTGACCAACCCCGCCGCCATCCACTGGGTGGACGGCTCGCGGGAGGAATACGACGCGCTCTGCGAGCAACTCGTCGCCTGCGGCACCTTCACGAAACTCAACCAGGATCTCTGGCCGGACTGCTACCTCGCCCGTTCGCACCCCTCCGACGTCGCGCGCGTCGAGGACCGCACCTTCATCTGCTCCCTCTCCAAGGACGCCGCGGGCCCCACCAACAACTGGGAGGAGCCGCACGCGATGAAGCGCAAGTTGAAGCACCTCTTCGCCGGCTCCATGCGCGGTCGCACGATGTATGTGCTGCCTTTCTCCATGGGCCCGGTGGGCTCCCCGCTCTCGCAGATCGGCGTGCAGTTGACCGACTCGCCCTACGTCGTGGTCAACATGCGCATCATGGCCCGCATAGGCCTGCCCGTCGTCGCCGAGATCGACAAAGGCCACAAGCGCGTCGTGCCCTGCCTCCACTCCGTGGGCCGCCCTCTCATGCCCGGCGAGAAGGACGTGCCCTGGCCCTGCAACCCCGAGAAATACATCGTCCACTTCCCCGAGACGCGCGAGATCTGGTCCTACGGCTCCGGCTACGGCGGCAACGCCCTCCTCGGGAAAAAGTGCTTCGC
>JAIXVY010000507.1 GCA_027482505.1 Opitutaceae bacterium
AGAGCGCTCATTGAGCCGCTCTATTAGTGGTTAAACCCGGTTTGTTTTTTCCGCGGTTCGGGAACTCAGAGGATCGAAAGTCGGAAAATATTTAACCACGGATTGCACGGATATCACGGATTGAACCGATCAGATTAAAAAGTTTCCACCCTCCACCGTCGCTCCGCCATCCGTCGTTCCGTCGCTCCGCTCCACCGAGGCGTTCGCCGAGCCTTCGACACCCGCCGTTCCGCACCGCGGAACTCATCCCCAAAAGAGCGCTCTTTGAGCCGCTCTCTTAGTGGTTAAACCCGGTTTGATTTCTCCGCGGTTCAGAAGCACGGAGGATCAGAAAGTCGGATGGATTTAACCACTAAGGAAACGACCCAATGGGCGTTTCTTTGGACTCTTCCCCCTCGGCCCTCAGGGCCTCGGCTTCCGTTGTCAACGTGCGGCCAATGGCCGCCAGATCAGAACACCCGTTCTACCACAGACCAGCACGCCAGATCCCCAGCCTCAGGTCTCAGGTTTCAGGCCTCAGGTTTCAGGTCTCAGGCCTCCGCCTTCCACCCCTCCGCCCCCCGGCTCAGCAGAGATTCACCGGGTCCACGTCCAGCACCTGGATCATGTCCTCCGGCCACTCGAAGCCCGCGCGCAGCCGCGCCACTTCCGCCACGATCTTCGTCACCGGCGCGTTGCAGAAATACCAAAGCTGCCAGCGATACTCGTCCTGGATCTTCTCGATCGGCGACGCCGCCGGACCCATCAACGTCACCTTGTCGCCCAGCGCCTCCTCCACGCGCTTTTTCCAGCCCTCGGCGAAGAACCGCAGCTTCTCGGGGTTCGGCCCGCGAAAGAGATGATGCAAGAGGTGCCGCGCCGGCGGATAACCAAAATCCTTCCGCACCTTCAGCTCGGTCTGCGCGAAGCCGATATAGTCCGCGTGACGCGAGAACTGGATGGCTCCCGCCTCCGGCGTGAAGGTCTGCACCACCACCTCGCCCGCCCGGTCGCCGCGCCCCGCCCTGCCCGCCACCTGCACCAGCAACTGGAAGGTCCGCTCGTTGGCGCGAAAATCCGGCACGTGCATCGAGAGGTCCGCGTCCACCAGCCCCACCAGCGTGACATTGGGGAAATCCAGCCCCTTCGCGATCATCTGCGTGCCGACCAGGATGTCGATTTTGCCCGCGCGAAAGGCCGCCAGCACCTCGCGGAAACGGTTCTTCTTGGACATCGTGTCCGTATCGATGCGCTCGATACGCGCCTTGGGCAGCACGCGCCGCACCGCCTCCTCCACCCGCTGCGTCCCGGTGCCGCGCCACTTGATCTCGGGCGAGGCGCAGCTCGGGCAGCGCGCGGGCGCGTTGCGCTGGTGCCCGCACAGATGGCAGCGCAGCGTCTCGTCCGTCCGGTGGTAGGTCATGCTCACGCTGCAATGCGGACACTCCTCCACGTGCCCGCACTTCCAGCACTGCATGGCGGACGAGTAGCCGCGGCGGTTTATGAAGAGGATGATCTGCTCCTTCTTCGCCAGCCGCCCGTGCATCGCGTCCACCAGCCGGCGCGAGAGCGTCACGCCCCCGCCGCGCTGCCGCATCGCCTCCACCCGCATGTCGACCACGTCGATGAAAGGCAGCTTCCGGTCGTCGATGCGCTGCGTGAGCGTCAGCAGGCCGTATTTGCCCGCGCTCGCGTTGGCCCAGGTCTCCAGCGAGGGCGTGGCCGAGCCGAGCAGGCAGAGCGCGCCGCACAGCTTCGCCCGATAGATCGCGGTGTCGCGCCCGTGGTAGCGCGGCGTCTCGTCCTGCTTGTAGGCCGGCTCGTGCTCCTCGTCGACGACGATGAGCCGCAGGTTCTGCACCGGCGCGAAGACCGCCGAGCGCGCGCCCACCACCACCCGGGCCTCGCCCGTGGCCAGCGCCAGCCAGCCGTCCAGGCGCTCGCCCTCGCTCAGCATGCTGTGCCAGACCACCGCCTTGTGGCCCGGCGCGATCGCCTCCAGCCGCGAGCGCAGCCGCGCCACCGTCTGCGGCGTGAGCGCCACCTCGGGCACGAGAAAAGCCACGCCGCCGCCCGCCTCCAGCGCCTCGTGGATGGCGCGCAGGTAAACCTCCGTCTTGCCCGAGCCGGTCACGCCAAAGAGCAGTTGCACGCCGAATTTCTCCTCCTTCAGCGCCGCGCCCAGCGCGTCCACCGCCGCCTGCTGCTCCGTGTTGAGCGCGTGCGGCTGCGCGGCCACGTGCTCGCCCGCCGCATGGTCGTCGGCGTAGGCGATGCGCTCCACCCGCCGCGACTCCTCGCGCAGCAGACCGCGCGTCACCAGCCCGTTGATCGCCGCCGCCGAGACGCCCATGCGGTCGATGGCGAGCGACTTCAGGACGGGCCGCGGCTGCACGCGGAGAAAATCGTAAACCTTGGCCTGGGCCGGCGCGCGTTTCGCCAGCGCAGCCCGCTCCTCCTCCGTCGCCTGCCGCGCCACCACCAGCAGTTTCTCCTGCTTGAGCGAGGCCGCCTTGCGCACCGCGCCCGGCAGCATCGTCTCGATTATGCCGTCCAGCGGCGCCGCGTAGTAGGCGCTCATCCACTTCGCCAGCCGCAGCAAATCGGGCGGCAGGGCGGGAAACGGATACACCAGGCCCGCGAGCGGCTTGCAGCGCTCCACCGGAAAGTCCTTCGGCTCGGAAAACTCCGCCACGATCCCGAGATGAAAGCGGTTCACGATCGGGATGCGCACCAGCGAGCCCACCTGCACCTGCGCGCGCAGCGACTCCGGCACCTTGTAGTGCAGGAGCTTGTCGAAGCCCGCGAGGGGATGAACGCCGACCGTCATGGAGGGCGTGCAGTGAAGCCACAGCCGCCTTGCGCGCACCAATCAATTTCGCGCCGAGCCCGCGATAAAGCGTTTCGCCACGGGCAGGGTCTCGCCAAGGATGGAAAGGATGCGAAGGGAAAAGCCCGGCTCCGGTCCTTCGCTTCCTTTGTATCCTTCGCGAGACAAAGGCGCTTGGTCCCTTACATCAGCGGCCGAGTGGAAATAGACTTCTGCGGGTAGGGAGGGACCGCTGGGCCCGCCGCAGTTTACGCAAGCCGCCCAGTCGCGCGGACGGCCCGGCGGTCCGTCCCTATCTCACAATCCAAACGCAATCAGGGCCGCAGCGGGTTGGCGGTGATGACACCGCAACAAAACTCGGACCGCCCTTCTCCTCTGACACCATACCGCCACATACCGACATTCCCGTCAAAACGGGTCAGTTCGCGCGGAGGAGACTTTTACTATCATTTTGGTCTCAGGGGCCCTGAGCGCTTCGGATGAAGGGCGCATGCTGATACTAAAATTCTCACTTCCCTTGGGGGATACTTCGCTGCGCAGGTAGACGCTTTCTTCGTCGAGGAACCTCCCGTCCGGAGCGTAAAATTCAGCCTCCACCGTGATTCCAGACCACGTTTTATTGCCGCTATTTTCAATTCGCCCCGTGATTCTGAGGTCTCGGTCGGCATTCACGCGCACGGCATCCTTAATAGCCAAGTGCTCCGTATGATCGGGCTTCAGGAAAGACATGCGCATAATGGGATAAAAACTAAAGAGCATAATAGGCAGCATCCACAGCCATTGTTTTTTACCATGCACCATGGTGAGGTTCGACACCTCTGCACCACAGTTTGAGCACTTCATAGTCGTCTTCATTGCGCTTATATTTAATTAAATTTAGGTCCCAGAATAAGAAAGCCTGCATGCTTTACGGCCATGACTTGAGCGGAAAGCAGTTTTTAGTTTTACGCGGCGAGGGCCGTAGCGGATTAGTGGTAATGACACCGCAACAAAACTCGGCCCGAGCCTATTCGCCTGGCCTTCATCAAACGCACATGGCCGTAGACCCTAAATCAATTTCTTTATCGTGGAGCGTCTTTCAGTTGTAGACTGAGCTCTCCAATTGCCTTCACAAGCTCCTGCTTTTGTAGTTCAGCTTCTTGCCTTGAGCTTCCAGCCAAGGAGGCAGAAACGCTGTCAATGTATGTGACAGCTTTTTTGAGGTCCTCGATCCGCTGATTAATCTCCACCCGGCTCTCCGGGATTTTTTTGGTCATGCCAGTCAGTGCGACCAAACCATAGAGCATCGATCCTCGCTCATGATAGTCCCGCAAATCAGCCAGCGCCGAGTCTATGGGATATTTGTCGTGATCCAAGCTCATGTTTGCCACAATTTTTTCCTTTATCTCCTCCCGTGCGACGGTGATTTCCCTAATTATTCCCGTAGAAAGTTGATTAAGGTAAAATTGCTCATTGATAGTTGATCGCGTGGCGTTGAGAAAAAACGCACCTGCGCTTAATGCGGATTTGGTGCCCGGCGGCTCGAATATAGTGGCCAGTCCGGCAGCCGCAGAAGTCCCGATGGAAAGCCCCGCATTTACTGTAGCCTGTCCGGATATAATGTATTTCTTATGACCCTCCACCAACTGATCGGACGCCAAAAGAGTCTGCGTAATTATGTAATTTCGAGTTTGCTTGTCAGATTTCGCCTTGGTGTAGAGTTCCTCAAAAGCCTTTGACGCGACTTGAATTTGCCCGATATCATTGCGCGGGAGCGGCGGTATGTCGCTTGCC
>JAIXVY010000168.1 GCA_027482505.1 Opitutaceae bacterium
ATCACCATGCCCGACCCGGAGGGCAAAGGCCTCGGCATGGCCATGACCCGGGCACTGCGTAGCGCCGGAGTGAATACAGACGATATCGGCTATATCAACGCCCACGGCACCAGCACGCCCTACAACGACAAGTTCGAGACCCTCGCCATCAAGCGCGTCTTCGGCGAGCAGGCCAGGAAGCTGGCCGTCAGCTCCACCAAATCCATGACCGGCCACCTCCTCGGCGGCGCCGGCGGCATCGAGAGCGTCATCTGCGCCAAGACCCTCCAGACGCAGACCCTCGCGCCCACCATCAATCTCCACGAGCCCGACCCCGAGTGCGACCTCGACTACGTGCCCAATGTCGCCCGTCAGGTTTCCGGCCTCACCACCGTGTTGAGCAACAACCTCGGCTTCGGCGGCCAAAACGCCGCCGTGGTGTTCAAGGCGGTTTAAGCCCGTTGGGGTGGCGTCGCCCGACGGCGCCGCCCCTTGCGCCGATCAGTCGGGTTAATTAGGTAAAGTTTAGAGCCAAGGGTGCCGAGGTAGGGCATACACCCATGCCTCTATCCGTGCCCCCTGAAGTCGCATCCGAGCGCACCCCATCGTGGGGCGCCGGGTTGGTCGCGGCTTGGATGGCGGGCGTGGTCGTGGTGCTGGTCGGGATGGCCTACCGCGAGGAGCGGCTGGCTTCGGCCGATTGGAGCCGCGTCAAGGCCGCGCTGTCCGCGCAACCAGGCTGGCGGTTGCGTCACATTTTGCCCGCGGGTGCGGAGGCTTCCCGGGCCTTGCTCGATCATTTGCTCGCGCGAGGCCGCTTGCCGGGCCTCGCGGAAGAGCTTGCCGGTTCAATGCCTACTGAGCTTGCCGCTCGCCTGCGGGAGGCCGGCTGGGGCGTGGCCCCCGTGCTCTTCTCCGATGCTTCCCGCTCTGGTGGATGGCTGGAAATTTACGCTCCCGACGGGAGCTTGGCTTGGCGCGGCGCCTATCAGGCGGCCGATCTGGCGTCGGGTGCGGGCGTGCTGCGCGAGGATATTCCGCTGGCCGCCGCGCTGGCCACCCAGCCCTTCCCTCCGTTCGTGCCGGCGCTTTGCGCCACGACCCCGGCGGGCATGTCTGGCTTTCTCGGAACCGGCGCCGCGCCCAAACCCTCCCGGACCATCGCCTTCAATTTAAACCTCCGCCCATGACTTACGCTGAAAAGCACATCTCCAAGGTCAACTTTTGGTTTCTGGTCGGCTATGCCCTTCACTTGCCGATTTTCATCTGGGTGGCGCACCACTACGCGCGGCCTTTCCAAGAGGCCATCGCGCTGGCCGGCCTCGCCGTGGCGGGGCCCTTGCTCGCCCACTATGTCGCCCGAGGCCGGCCACTCTCCGCCGCGGCCAGTGCAGTCGGCGGCATGTTGCTGAGCGCGGGTCTCATCCACTTGGCGGGCGGACGGATCGAGATGCATTTCCACGTCTTCGTGCTGATCCCGCTCTTCGCCGTCTTCGGCCTGTGGTGGGTGGTGGCGATCGCCGCCGCGACCATCGCGGTGCATCACGTGTCGTTTTTCTTTTTCCGACCCGAGAGCCTTTTCAACTACCAGGCCGGTTTCGGTGTCGTGCTCTTGCACGCCGCCTTTGTCGTGCTGGCCGCGCTGCCCGGGTTTTTCATCGCGCGTCTCGTCCATAATTATGTGGTCGGCGCGGGCGAGGCCGTGGGGGAACTCGGCGACACCGGTCACGAGTTAAAGGCCGCGGCAGAGGAGTTCAGCGCCGCCAGCGCTGCCATGGCCTCGGAGGCCAGCAGTCAGGTGGCCGGTCTGCAAAAAAGCCACGATACCCTGAACCGGCTGATTGCCGAACTGCGCGACAACGCCTCCCAACTCGGGCGGGTGCGCGCCGCCCAGCTCAAGGAAATGCAGGCCGAAATGCGCCTGCTCGGCGCCGAAGGGGACAGCCTGCTCGCTTCCATGCGAGATGCCCGCGAGGCCAGCGGCGCCATCGGCGGCATCGTCAAGACGATCGAGGAGATCGCCTTCCAAACCAATATTCTCGCCCTCAACGCCGCGGTGGAGGCCGCTCGCGCCGGTTCCGCCGGGGCGGGCTTCGCGGTGGTGGCCGAGGAGGTCCGCACCCTCGCCTCGCGCGCCGCGGAGGCCGCCCGCGAGACCGGCCGGCTCATCTCGGCCGCCTCCCTGGGCTTGAACAAGGGCGAGGGCACCAGCGCCCGCGTCCTGGAGCGCCTGCGCAGCGTGGAAAAAGTTTTCGTGGAACTCGACCGCATGATCGAGCAGATCGGCGCCGGCATCGATCAGCAGAGCCGGGACATCGGCCAGATCGGCGAATCCATGGACGAGCTTGATCGCAACGCCCTCGCCGGCAGCGCCCGCTCCGAGGAGATCGCCAGCTCGTCCGAGATGCTCAAACAGCTCGCCGTCCGCGTGGCGCGCGCCCTCGACGCGCTTCGGGGCGACAAGGGGCACGCCGCCCGGGGCGCGGGCGACTGAACCCGTCGGCCCCGGCGTCGCCGCGCCTCCGGGCTTGTGCATGCGCGATATGAGCGAATAGCGTGCAGGACTTTTCTCCATGTCACGCATCGTCGCCATCGTCGGACGCCCCAATGTGGGCAAGAGCCGTCTTTTTAACCGGCTCACGCGGTCGCGCATTTCGATCGTGCACGACCAGCCCGGCGTCACCCGCGACGTCGTCTCCGCCTTCGTCAAGGACGGCGGCTACACGCTCCTCGACACCGGAGGCCTCGGCCTCAAGGGCGGCGACTCTCCCGCCGAGCTCACCAAGGCTTCCGAGAAGCAGGTGGACTTCGCCATAGAGGCCGCGGACCTCATCCTGTTCGTGGTCGACGGCCTGGAGGGCTTCACCTCCCTCGACACCCAGATCGCCTCGCGCCTTCGTCGCGCGAAAAAGCAGGTCGTTCTAGTGGTCAACAAGGCTGACTTCGGCGAGGAGAAGCTGGAGCTGGGCGAAGCCTACCGCCTGGGCATCGGCGAGCCCGTCCAGGTCTCCGCCGAGCACGGCCGTGGCGAAGGCGAACTTCGCGACGCCATCATCGCGAAACTCGGCCCCGCGCCCGAAGTCGAGCCCGCCCGGCTCCCCACGCCCGAAGGCGCCGCGCCCGCCGAGGAAACCCTCGAGACCGACCCCGACGGCAACCCCCTCCCGCCCGTTCACATCCACGGTCGCCGCGATCCGGGGGAGCCGCTCTGCGTCTGCTTCATCGGCCGCCCCAACGTCGGCAAATCCTCGCTCTCCAACCGTCTCCTCGGCAGCGATCGCCTCATCGTTTCCGAAATCGCCGGCACCACCCGCGACGCCGTCGAGATCCCCTTTGTTTTCAAGGGTCGCAACAACAAGGACTACCCCTTCCGCCTCATCGACACCGCCGGCATCAAGGCGCAGACCAAGCTCGCCTCGCCCGTCGAGTATTTCTCCCGCCTGCGCTCCCTCGACGCCATCGCCAAGTGCGACGTCGTTTTCCTCGTGCTCGACGCCATCGACGGCGTGACCGCGCAGGACAAGGCCATCGCCGGCGAGGCCATCAAGGAGCGCAAGCCCATCATCGTCATCGTCAACAAGTGGGACGTCGTGAAAGACGCCTTCCGCCGCGGACTCGAGCCCGACTGCGCGCCCGAGGAGGCGATCCACGACTTCAAGACCGAGCGCGAATACCGCGCCAAATACGAGCAGGCCATCCGCACCCGTCTCTTCTTCACGCCCGGCGCGCCCATTCTCTTCGTCTCCGCGATGAGCGGCTACGAGGTGGACCGCATGCTCAACTGCGCCGTGCAGCTCAACCGCAACGCGGAAAAGAAAATCCCGACCGCCAAGCTCAACGCGCTCATCCAGGATCTCGCCGAGCGCGTCCCGGCCCCCGCCATCGGCGGCAAGCGCTTCCGCGTCTACTACGTCGTGCAGACCGGCGTGCGCCCCTTCCGCGTGAAGTTGTTCTGCAACCGCGAGGACAAACTCTCCGAACAATACCGCCGCTATCTCGAGGCCGGCATGGTCAAGGAGTTCGGCCTCGACGGCTGCCCCGTGTATTTCGACCTCGTCGGCAAGCCCAAGCACACGCCCGGCACGCCCTACACCGGCAAGGCCTCCATGGCCGAGAAACGCCGCATCAAGAACGAGGAATCCGCCGCGCCGAAATGGAAGGTGCGCGAGGAACGCGAGGCCCAGGGCCTCGGTGAAGCTTTCCCTTATGAAACTCTCGAAGATTGATATCCGCGGAGCCGAAGGCCTCCGTCTCGAATCGGGCGCCCTCGCCCTCGAAGTCACCACCGGCGTCGGTCCGCGCATCACCTCCTTCGCCTCCAAAAAGGGCAAGGCCGGCAACCTGTTCTGGGAGATCAAGGACTCCGAGGAGCCCGGCTTCGACAACGGCTTCAAGCTCCGCGGCGGCCACCGTCTCTGGCACGCCCCCGAGGCCTACCCGCGCACCTACGCGCCCGACAACGAGCCCGTCGCGCTCAAGCCCGTGAAGAACGGCGTCGCCCTCGCCCAGCCGGTCGAGCCCTCCACCGGCATCCAGAAGGCGGTCAAGATCGAGTTCCTCGGCGAGCGCACCGTGCGCGTCACCCACGCCCTCACCAACCTCGGCACCTGGCCGGTCGAGACCGCCCCGTGGGCGCTCACCATGTTCCGCACCGGCGGCTACGGCGTCATCCCGCTGCTGCCCAAGGGCGACCACGCCAAGGGCGATTTCCTGCCCACCTACACGATCGTGCCCTGGAGCTACACCGACCTCTCCGAGGACGTGTGGGATCTGCATCGCGACTACATCGGCGTCGACGTGCCCGCCGCCGACCGGCCCCACAAGCTCGGTCTCACCAACTATCCCGGCTGGTCCGCCTACCACATCGACGGCGCCACCTTCGTTAAACACGCCAAGGTCGTCACCGGCGCCAACTACCCCGACATGGGCTGCGCCTTCGAGACCTTCACCAACGGCAAGATGATCGAGCTCGAGACCCTCGCGCCCTACGTGAAGCTCGAGGCCGGCAAGTCCGTGCAGCACGTCGAGCACTGGACCATCTTTGACGGCCTCAAGGAGCCCGCCACCGACGGCGCCTTCGCCGCCCTCAAGGCCAAGGTCGATGCCTGGATCAAGACGCTCTGACGATTTGCCGACGCTTAACCACGGATAGCGCGGATAAGCACGGATTGTTCTGTATCCGTGCCCATCCGTGAAATCCGTGGTTAATTGTTTAGGTCATTTTCAATGCCTCGCCCGCGCACCGTTTTCCTCGGCTCCGACGCCATCTCGCTGCCGCTGCTCGACTGGCTAGTCGGGCCCGAGGGCTCTGCGCTCGTCGAGCTGACGGCAGTCTACACCCAGCCCGACCGTCCGGTCGGTCGCGGCCAAAAAATCCAGGCCAACGCGATCAAACAGTGGGCCCTCGCCCGCGGTCTGCCCGTCCACCAGCCGGAGAAGATCACGCCCGAGGTCCGCGCCGCCTACGCCGCCTCCGCTCCAGACCTCGCGCTGGTCATGGCTTACGGCCACATCCTGCGCGACGACTTCATCGCCGTCGCTCCGCTAGGCACGCTGAACTTCCACGCCTCGCTCCTGCCGCGCTATCGCGGCGCTTCGCCCATTCAGACCTCGGTCGCCAACGGCGAGCCCGAGACCGGCGTCTCGCTCATGCGCATCGTGCGCCAGCTCGACGCCGGCCCCGTCGCCGACCGCGAGGCCGTGCGTATCGATCCGCTCGATACCGCCCTCGAGATCGAGCAAAAGCTCGCCGCCGCCTGCGCGCCGCTCCTCGCCCGCGCCCTCCCGCGCCTGCTCGCGGGACAACTCGCCTTCGTCGAGCAGGACCACGCCTCCGCGACCTTCTGCCGCAAGCTTACGAAGGAGGACGCCGCGCTCGATTTCGCCGCGCCCGCCGCCGCGCTCGCCGCGCGGATCAACGGACTCAATCCCTGGCCCGCCGCGCAGGTGGAGTTGCAGGGCCAGCCGCTGAAGTTCGGTCTCGCCGACGTCGTCGCCGGCTCCGCCGCCCCGGGCGAGGTGGTTGGCGCCGACGCCGAGGGCCTGCTCATCGGCGCCGCCGGCGGTCTCTTGCGCATCCGTCGTCTTCAGAAACCCGGCGGTAAAATGCTTTCCGCCGCCGATTTCCTGCGCGGCAGCCCGGTCGCCGGCGGCACCGTTTTCGCCTCGCGTCCGATGGCGCCGCTCGTGGATACGAAGCCGTTTCCCGTGCTTAAAAAGGCCGTCTGACGAGCGGGGCTCGCGAAGGATAAAAAGGACGCCAAGGTTTTCCTTCGCTTCCTTTCCATCCTTAGCGAGACACCTCCTCTCATGCCCGCGCCGTTCGCCACCATCGTCCACCTCGACGCCGACGCGTTCTTCGTGTCGTGCGAGCTGGCGCTGAAGCCCGAGCTGCGCGGCACCAAGTGCGCCGTCGGCGGACGCGAGCGCGGCATAATCTCCTCCGCCAGCTACGAGGCTCGCGCTTGCGGCGTCTACACGCCCATGCCGACCAGCCGCGCGTTAAAAGTCTGCCCCGACCTCATCCTGCTGCCGCACACCAGCGGGCTCTATGGCCAGGTCTCGCGCCGCATGTTCGACCTTTGCGAGACGCTCACGCCGCTCGTGCAGCGCAACTCCATCGACGAAGGCTACCTCGACCTCGCGCCCTGCGGCCTGCGCGACGCCGCGGCGGTCGAGGCCGTCGTGCGCGAGCTCCAGCAGCGCATCTGGAACGAGCTCCAGATACCCGTCTCCTTCGGCATCGCGACCAACAAGCTCGTCTCGCAGATCGCGAGCAAGCTGCGCAAACCGCGCGGCTTCGTCATCGTGCCGCCCGGCGAAGAAGCGGACTTTCTCGCCCCGCTGGGCATCGGAAAACTTCCCGGCGTGGGGCCCAAGACCGAGGAATCGCTTAAAACCCACGGGCTGCTCCGCATCGGCCACATCCTTGAACTCTCCGAGCCTCGTCTCGCTGCCATCTTCGGCGAGGGCTGGCGCGAGATGCGCGACGCCGCCCTTGGCATCGACCCGCGCCCGGTCGAGGTGGACCGCGAAGACGCCAAGAGCTACTCCCAACAGGAGACCTTCGGCGACGACATCGGCGACTTCGCCGAGATTGAGCGCATCGCCAAGCGCATGATCGACGAGCTCATGCCGCAGATCCGCGCCGACGGAAAGCGTGCCCGCACGCTCACCGTGAAGGTTCGCTACGGCGACTTTTCGCAGGAAAGCGCCGGCCGCAGCCTACCCGAAGCCTCCGATCTCGAGACGCCTTTTTATCCGCTCGTCGCGCCGCTCTTGGAAAAAGCCTGGAGCAAACGCCGCCGCCCGCTGCGGCTGGTGAGCGTGCGCTTCTCCGCGATCGAGGACGCCGCCGCCGCCCAGCTCGACCTTTTCCAATCCGCCTCGGACGACAAGCGCCGCAAGCTCGCGACCGTGCTCGATCAGCTCAACGCCCGGGGTCGCGACATGCGCGTGAAACACGGTCATCAGATTAAAAAGTGAGCCGTCCGGGCGTTGCGTCATGCGCCCTGCTTCGTCAGCATTTAAAGCCTCTATTCACCATGCCGATCTACGAGTATTACTGCGAACGGAACCACACGGTTTACCAGTTCTACGCGAAGTCCCTCGCGCAGGGTAAACTGACCCCCAAGTGCCCGGACAACCCGCGCTGGCCACTTAGGCGCGTTGTTTCCCAATTCGCCTTCACCGGCCGCGCCCAGGAGCCCAAGGCCGACGCCGATACGCCCGCCGGCGGCGATCCCATCGAGGACGCGCGCATGGAGGCCGCGATGAACGCGATGGAAAAAGAGTTCGATTCGGTCGACGAAAACGACCCGAAGGCGATGGCGCGCATGATGCGTCGCATGTCCGAGCTCACCGGTGAAAAAATCGACGGCGAGATGGAGGAAGTCGTGCGCAAGCTGGAGGAGGGCGTCGATCCCGAGTCTCTGGAGGATCGCCTGGGCGGCGGGGAAGGGGAGGGCGGCGAAGACGACCCCTACGGCATGGGCGAGGGCGGCCCCGGCGGCGCGCCAAAGACCGAGGCGGAGAAAAAGGAGGCGCGCATGCGCTACAAACTCCGCCGCGCCACCACCGCCCCGCGCCGCGACCCCAAGCTCTACGATTACGACTGAGAAGAGCGCACGAAACCCACGAAATGACACGAATCCGAGCCATCGAAGAGAGGCTCGGATTTTCTTTTCGTGCTTTTTCGTGTGTTTCGTGGGCCATACTCATCTCCTCATGTCCTCGCCCGAAGTTCTCTCCCGCATCGAAGCCGCCAAGCGCGCCGTCCTCGCGCAGGCCGATTTCCTGCACCGTGAGTTCGGTCGCGTGCGCAGCGAGTGGAAAAGCGACGGCACGCGCGTCACCGCCGCCGACATCGCGATCTCCGAGGCGATTTTCCGCGAGCTCGGCGCGCAGTTTCCCGACGACGAACTGCTGAGCGAGGAACTGGGCGACGGCTCCGCGCCCATCCCCCTGCGCGCCCGCTTCGCGTGGATACTCGATCCCATCGACGGCACCAACAACTACGCCACCGGCATTCCCTACTGCGCCATCTCCCTCGCGCTGCTGGAAAACGGCACGCCCGTCTACGGCGTCATCTACGACCTCGCGCGCCGCGTGCTCATGCATGGCGGCCCCGGTTTCGGCGCCTGGGACGGCGAACGGCCCGCGCGCATTAAGCTCCAGGACAAAGTCGAGCAGCGCATGCTTGGGTTTCACAGCCCGGTCGACAAAAGCCTCGCGCCGCGCGCGGCCCTGTTGGTCGAGCGCTTCAAGATCCGCGGCTTGGGCAGCAGCACGCTCCATCTCGCCTACGTCGGCGCCGGTCTGCTCGACGCCACCGTGGACTACAACGTCAAGGTCTGGGACATCGCCGCCGCCGTGCCCTTTTGCCAAGGCGCGGGCGGGGAGATCCGCTACCTCGCGGGTCCCTTGTTCCCCCTCAAGGTGTTCGACCTGCGCATGGCCCGCATTCCTTTCGTGGCCAGCGCCCCCGAGGTCTGCGCGGAACTGGAAACGCTGCTTCGCTGACGCGCCACGCGCGGCTCAGGCCTGCCAGGCCTGAAAGCCGCCGCGCAGGCTGCGCACGCGCTCAAGGCCGTGCGCGTCCCGCAAGACGGCCAGCGCCCGCCGGCTGCGCGATCCCGCCGCGCAATAAACGACGATCTCCGTTTCCGAACCTTCCGCCTCGGGCGGCTCGGCCTCCGCGAGCTTGCCGAGCGGAATATGCAGCGACGGTTCGATGGCGCCCTGGGCGCGTTCCCACCCTTCGCGCACGTCGATCAAGAGCGGCCGCGCCGCCGGATCGCGCGCCAGCTCCGCGCGCAGTTCCTCGGCGGTGATTTCCTCTGGGAAAACCGCCGCGCAAGACGCGGCGCAGGCCGAATCCGGCGGCAATTCGGTCACGGGCGCGCGCCCCGGCGTCGGCGAAAGACGCAGCGTGCGCGTGGCCAAGGTTAGTGCGTCGAGAAGCAGCAGCCGGCCCGCGAGCGGCTCGCCGATTTGCGCAAGCAGCTTGATGACTTCGTTGGCCTGAAGCGTTCCCACCAGCCCCGGCAACACGCCGAGCACGCCCGCCTCCGCGCAGCTCGGCGCCGCGCCGGGAGGCGGAGGCGCGGGAAACAGGTCGCGGTAATCGGGACCGCCCGCGTGGTTGAAGACCGCCACCTGCCCCTCGAACCCTTGGATGGCTCCATAAACAAAGGGCCGTCCGGCCAGGACGCAGGCGTCGTTCACCAGATAGCGGGTGGGGAAATTGTCCGAGCCGTCCAGCACCACGTCGGCGGAGGAAACGAGTTCGAGCGCGTTGGCCCGGGAAAGGCGCGCCACGTGCGGCTCGACCACGATGTGGGGATTGAGCGCGCGCAGGCGCTCGGCCGCGACGATCGCCTTGGGGCGGCCCGCGTCGTCGGTGGCATAGAGCACTTGGCGTTGCAGATTGGAGATTTCCACTTGGTCGGGATCGATGATCACGATTCGTCCCACGCCGGAGGCGGCGAGGTAGAGCAGGGCGGGGCAGCCCAGGCCGCCCGCGCCCACGACCAGCGCCGTGCCACGCCGCAATCTGTCCTGCGCTTCCGGTCCGAAGCCGGCGAGGCCGAGTTGGCGTTGGTAGCGGAGGCGTTCTTCGGCGGAGAGGGACATGCGCTGCGTCTCTTATGGAAAGCCTCCTGCCCGCGAACCATCCGAAAACCGCGCCGGGCGCCAAATCCGGCCCGCGATTTGACAGGTCCCGACCGCGCGCCAGCCTTTGACAAATGCCCTATAGCGAAGACCGGTCGGTTTGGTTCGAAGGCCAGGGACTCTGGCAGCACGTGCCCGCGAGCGACTGGCAGGACTGGGCC
>JAIXVY010000340.1 GCA_027482505.1 Opitutaceae bacterium
GCCGGGAATGGCGTGGCGGTGGTAGGCGGCATACCAGCGGTCGGTGCCGGGAACCTGGACGATGCTGTGGTGGCCGGTGCCCTTCGCGGGGCCGTTCTTGCTCAGGACGGTGGCGTTCTCGGGCACGTTCACCGGGCCCAGGGGATTGTCGGCGGTGCCGTAGGCGACGCGGTAGTCGTCGCTGCGGGCGTCGTCGACCGACCACATGAAGTAGTATTTTCCGCCGCGCTTGAAGACGACGATGCCTTCGCGGAAGTCGATCACGCGGCCCGAGCTGGAGCCCTTGATCACGAACTCCATGGGCGGCCCGTCGATGGTGATCATGTCGCGCTTGAGCCGGACGACGTTCACCTCGCCTCCGCTGTTGCCCCAGTAGAGGTAGGCCTGGCCGTCGTCGTCGATAAACGGATACGGATCGATGGTGTTGGAGGTGATGCGGCGGTCGGCCTTGCGATCCAGGAGGGGCCGGCCGAGCGCGTCGACGAAGGGGCCGGCGGGGGACTTGGAGGTGGCGACGCCGATTTTTCCGTCGGCGCAGAAGTAGAAGAAGTAGGTGCCGTCGCGCTCGATGCAGTCGGGCGCCCAAGCCTTGATGTTGGCCCAGGCCAGCTCCTTGGTGACGTCGAGGATCATGCGCTCCTTTTTCCACGTCACGAGGTCGCGCGAGGACCAGACGGAGAAATCGGTGGTGAGCCACTGGTCCTTGTCCGAGGTGGGATAGACGTAGTAGGCGTCGCCGAAGACCCGGATGGATGGATCCGCGGTGAAGCCGTCGAGGATGGGAACGGGAGGCACGGGGGAATCCGCGGCGGCGGGCGAAACGGCGAGCGCGGAGGCGGCGAGCGCGCCGAGAAGAAGAAGGCGGGAGTTCACGGGGTGGCGAGGGGAACGGAGAGGCGGGCGGGCGGCAGGCCGTCGGCCTGGGCGGAAACGACGATCTCGCCGGCGGCGCCGGCGCGGGCGCGAATGTAGGCGAGGGCGAGGCCGTTGAAGGTCTTGCGCTCGGCCGAGGGGAAGGCGGTGTGGTCGGTGGCGTCGCCGTTGTCGGTGGCCAGGATGTCGGCGGAGCCTGATACGGAGAAGCGCACGGGCAGTTTGGCGCGCGGCACGAGGTTGCCGGCGGCGTCCTCCACGCGGACGCGGACGAAGGCGAGGTCCTTGCCGTCGCCGCGCACCGAGGGGCGCTCCGATTCCAGGCGCAGGACGGCGGCGGGACCGGCGGTGCGCTGGACGGCCTCGGCCCACTTTTGGCCGTTCTTGTAGGCGACGGCGCGAAGTTCGCCAGGCTGGTAGACTACATCGTCCCAGCGCAGACGGTAGTCGCGCGGACCGCGTTTCTTGCGGCCGAGGGATTGGCCGTTGAGGAAGAGTTCGGCCTCGTCGCCCGAGGTGTAGAGGTGGACGGGCGTCACCTGGCCGACGCGGTCGGGCCAGGTCCAGTGGGGCAGCAGGTGGGCCATGGGCAGGTCGGGGCGCCAGCGGGCCTGATAGAGGTAATAACGGTCCTTCGGGAAGCCGGCGAGGTCGACGATGCCGAAGTAGCTGGAGCGCGAGGGCACCTTGATCTTGCCGAGCTCGGCGAGTTCGCGGGCGGCGCGCTCGCGCTGGGCGGGGTCGGCGTAGTTCAGGACGTTGGTGGCGTCGCTGTTGTAGGGGGTGGGCTCGCCGAGATAGTCGAAACCGGTCCAGACGTATTCGCCGAGGACATACGGATTCTCGTCCTGGGCCCGGAACTCGGTGTCGGGCGTGGTGGCCCAGCCCGGGGTGTAGAGATCGTAGCTGCTCATCTGGAAATCGGAGCGGCCCTTGTCCCTCTCGTTGGACACCGGGAAGAAATACTCGCCCCGGGAGCTGATGGTGGAGGCGGTCTCGCTGCCGATGAGCGGAATACGCGGGTGGCGGGAGTGGAAGGCGGGGTATTCGTGCGGCTTGTAGTTGTAGCCGAAGACATCGAGCGAGCTTTCGAAGCCGTTGTAGCCCGACCAGACGTGGTTGAAGCCGGCGGTGACGGGACGGGTGCGGTCCTCCTCGCGGACGATGCCGGCGAGGCGGGCGCTGACGCGCCAGCCGACGGTGTCGCGCTGCTCCACGACCTCGTTGCCGATGCTCCACATGACGACGGAGGGGTGGTTGCGGTCGCGGCGGATCATGGCGCGCAGGTCGGCCTCGTGCCACCACGGGAAGTCGATGGAGTAGTCGTTGTCTTTTTTCTTCAGGGCCCAGGCGTCGAAGGCCTCGACCTGGACGAGGAGGCCGAGGCGGTCGCAGAGCTCGAGCAGCTCGCGCGCGGGCGGGTTGTGCGAGGTGCGGATGGAGTTGGCGCCCATGTCGCGGAGGATGCGCAGCTGACGCTCCAGGGCGGCCACGTGGACGGCGGCTCCGAGCGCGCCAAGGTCGTGGTGCTGGCATACGCCGTTCAGGCGAACGACGCGCCCGTTGAGCAAGAGGCCGCGGGCGGGGTCCACGGCAAGCGAGCGGATGCCGAAGGGTGTCTCCAGCCGGTCGATTGTCTTTCCGTCCCGCTCAAGGGTGGCGACGGCGACATAACGATGGGGCGTGGCGAGGTCCCAGAGGCGGGGGTTTTCGACGCGAAGACTGAAGGAAATCTGGCGGGGCAGGCCGGTCCTCACGTCGAATCCCTGGGGCTTGGCGGAGGCCACGGGGGCTTCGGAGAGGCGTCCGTCGGCATCGAGGGAATGCAAGGCCACGCGGACCCCGACCTTGGCGGTTTTTTCCTCGTGATTCGCCACCTCGAGGCGGACGTCGACCACGGCGGCGTCGGGCGCGACAAGCGGAGTGGTGATGAAGGTGCTCCACGGTTCGAGGTGGACGCGATCCGTCTTTACCAAGCTAACCTTGCGGTAGATGCCGCCGCCGGGATACCAGCGCGACGACTCCTGCGGGTTGTCCAAACGGATGGCGAGGGTGTTGTCCGCGCCGGGCTTGGCATAGGGCGTGAGGTCGAGACGGTAGGAGGTGTAGCCGTAGGGCCAGCCGCCGACGAAGCGGCCGTTCAGCCAGACGGCGGAGTGCGACATGGCGCCGTCGATTTCGAGCACGAGGCGACGGCCGGCGTCGGAAGCCGGTAGGGGAAACGTTTTTCGATACCAGCCGACCCCGTGCCAGGGGAGTTTTCCGGTTTCTCCGGGGAGCGCCTGGTCGAAGGGGCCTTCCACGCCCCAGTCGTGAGGAAGATCGAGGGCCCGCCATCCGCTATCGTCGTAGTCCGGGCGGATTACGGCGAGCGTGGAGCCGGGCTCCGCGCCGCCGGGGCGGACATGAGGCGCGGCAGAGTAGTTGGAAAACTCGTTGGTCAGCGGCAAAAGCCAGGGGCGAATGGCGTCGCGAGTCAGGTCCTTGCCCACGGGCTCCGGGTCGTGGCGGTGAAAGCGCCAGCCCGAATCGAGCGCCACTGTTTCACGCGGAGAGGAGAACATCGCGGGCGAAGCCATTATAAACGCTAGCATGAAGCGGGGAATCAGATGAAAGGGCATGGGGATGGCCGGGTAGCGGATTCGCGGGGCAAATTCCGCGCAAGCCTTGGAAGGTGGAAAAATAAATGAATAATCTTTGTCGGTATTCGCTCCGTTTATACGTCGCACCCAGTCGACGAAGAGGCGTCGTTTTCGCGTCCTCCGACGGAATCACGATCGGGGTGAGACTTTGATCCACGAGGCAAGGGGCAGGGCCAGGCGGTGAATTTCGCCGGCCGCGAGCGAGGCGACGCGGCGGGCCCCAAGTTCCGAGTAATGGGTGTCGTCGCTTATGCCTTTGGGCGCGGCGGGATGTTCGCCGGGCGAAAACCAAAGATGGAATTTCTTGGAGCCTTCCACGCCCGCCTCCTCCTCCATGCGCGCGGTGAGTTGGTTGAGTTCGAGCAGGGGAACCTTCTCCGCGGCGGCGATTTCGCGCACGACGACGGGATACTCGCCGTGGGTGTCGATCAATCTGCCCGCTTCGTTCCAGCGCCGGCGCACGACGGAGGTGGCGAGCACGGGGTGACCGTTTCTTTCCCGGACCTCGCGGATGAAGCGAAGGAGATTTTCTCGATACGCGCCGCGGGCGGGCGCGCCCACGGCGGTTTTTTCGAGCTTCTCGTCGTTGTGGCCGAATTGAATGATCACCCAGTCGCCGGGCCGGAGATCCGTCAGCAGGCCCTGCCAGAGGTTTTCCTCGATGAAGGATTTGGTGCTGCGACCGTTTTTGGCGCGGTTGTCTAAACGGGCGGGCGCCACGACCAGTTCACGGAAAAGCTGGCCCCAGCCGCGTTCGGGGTGCTCGCGACTGGCC
>JAIXVY010000015.1 GCA_027482505.1 Opitutaceae bacterium
CAGGGGCTTTGGCAACATGTCCCGGCGAGCGACTGGAACGACTGGGCGTGGCAGCTCAAAAACCGCATCACTTCGCTGGAGCAGTTGGAACGTTACATGACGCTCACGCCCGACGAGCGCGCCGGCGTGCTTTTCGCCAGCCAGAAGCTGGCCCTCGCGATCACGCCCTACTTTTTCAACCTGATCGACCGCGACGATCCCAACTGCCCGATCCGCCTGCAGATGATTCCGCGCAGCGGCGAGACCCAGCTTCACGCCGAGGAAATGCTCGATTCGCTGGGCGAGGACGAGCACTCGCCCGTGCCCGGCCTCGTGCATCGCTACCCGGACCGCGTGCTGTTTCTGGTCACCGACCGCTGCGCCGCCTACTGCCGCTATTGCACGCGCAGCCGCCTCGTCTCCAACGCGCAGGACTACAACTTCCACCCGGAATACGAGCAGGGCCTGCGTTACATCGAGTCGCACCCCGAGGTGCGCGACGTGCTCCTCTCCGGCGGCGATCCGCTGCTGCTCAGCGACCGCAAGCTCGACCATCTGCTCGGCCGCCTGCGCGCCATCCCGCACGTGGAGTTTATCCGCATCGGCTCGCGCATCCCGGTTTTCCTCCCCCAGCGCATCACGCCCGAGCTTTGCGAGATCTTCAAGAAGCACGGCCCGATCTGGATGAGCATCCACGTGAATCACCCGCGCGAGGCGACCGCCGAGCTGAAGGCGGCCTGCGAGCGCCTGAGCTTCGCCGGCGTGCCGCTGGGCAACCAATCCGTGCTTCTGCGCGGGGTGAACGACGACGCCGAGGTCATGAAGGCCCTCGTGCACCGCCTGCTCCGCATGCGCGTGCGGCCCTACTACCTTTACCAGATGGACCTCATCACCGGGGGCTCGCACTTCAAGGTCGATGTCCGCAAGGGCATGGAGATCATCCGCTCGCTGCGCGGCCACACCACCGGGTATTCGATTCCTCAATACGTGATCGACGCCCCCGGAGGCGGAGGCAAGGTGCCGATGAACCCCGACTACGTGGAGCGCATCACCGACGAAGAGGTCGTCTTCCGCAACTACGAGGGACGGACTTTCCGCTATCCGCTCACCTCGACCCCGGCGCCGCGGGAAGCCGCTGAGCGTTTGCCGGTTGCGCAGGATTTGCAGGGCTGATCCGGCCAGTCCGGTCAAAGTTTCGCTTGCGCGAAAGGCCGGGCCGGGCTTTTTCCCGGCTTGCCTGTAGGGGTGTCCGCCGCGGCGGACTGAGATTGCGGTGCGACCGGCCGCTCGACCCTTCGAACCTGAAACGGATTATACCGGCGAAGGAAACAGCAGGGCGGCGTTACCACCGCGCGATCACCGCGCGGGCGTCGTCCTCTTTCTCACCCGGGAGTCCGATTTGGGTCGGGCCCAAAGTCACACCATGCGACTCCCGACACAGATCCTTCTCCTCGGCGCGATTCTCACGAACAGCGCCCGAGCAAACGAAACCGCGCCCGCCGTCGAGCCGACGGCCGCGCCCAAGCCCGCCGCGTCCGCCGCCGACGCGCCTGTGGTCCTCGAGCCGGTGCGCGTCACCGCCGACCTCTGGGAAACCCCGCTCGAAAAAATCCCCGCCAGCGTGAGCGTCTATGACGGCGCGGCGCTCCAGGCCTCCGGCGTCCGCCACTTCGGCGACCTCGCGGGCCAGGTGCCGAATCTCACCTACACCGGCGGCAGCTCCCGTCCGCGCTATTTCCAGATTCGCGGCATCGGGGAAAATTCCCAATTCGAGGGCGAGACGCCCGACTCGTCCGTCGCCTTCAAGATCGACGATCTCGATTTCACGGGTCTGGGCGGCGTCGGCAGCTCCTTTGACGTGCGTCAGATCGAGGTGTTGCGCGGCCCGCAGGCCGGCGCCTTCGGCGCCAACGCCGCCGGCGGCCTCGTTCAAATCGTCACCAATTCGCCCACGCCCTACACCACCGGTTTCGTTGAAGGCTCGGTCGGCTCCGACAATCTCCGCGAAGTCGGCGCGGCCGCGGGCGGCTCGCTGACGCCCGCCACCCCCGAGAAGCTGATGTTCCGCGTGGCCGCGCAGCACGGGCAGAGCGACGGCTTCCGGCGCAACGCGACCCTGGGGCGCGACACCAACGCCCGCGACGAGGATTTTGTGCGCCTCAAGCTCACCTGGAACCCGAACCGGCTCTGGCGCTGGGACGCCACGCTCTTCTACGCCGATCTCGACAACGGCTACGACGAGTTTGCCTTGGACAACAACGGCGAGCGCACGTTCAGCGACCAGCCCGGCCGCGATCTTCAGGAGTCCGTGGCCGGCGGTCTGCGCGGCGTCTACTCCGGCATCGAATCCGCCACGCTCACCACCGTGACCAGCGTCAGCGGCACCGATTCCGCCTACAGCTACGACGCCGACTGGACCGCGTGGCGCGATGTGCCGCCGGTCAACGCGACCGACGGTTACAGCGGTTTCGAGGACATCGTCCGCGACCGCACCGCGTTCAGCGAGGAGTTGCGCCTGGATTCCGTTCCCGAGCAGGGAGGGATCGGTTTTGTCCATCGCTGGACCCTTGGCGCCTTCGCCGCGCGCACCGACGAGCGCACGCGCTACACCTCGGATTACGCGGAGCCGGGCTACGCCGAGCAGACGCGCATGAATGCCAAGTATCGTTCCGACAACCTCGCGCTCTTCGGCCAGATCGGCCACGATTTCGACGAGCGCAACCGCCTCGTGCTCGGGCTTCGCGGCGAAGGCGTGAGCCAGGACGGCTCCATCACCAGCGTCACCACCGGAGGCGCGCCGCTTTCGTTTTCACCCGACTACAACGATGTGCTCGCCGGCGGGAAACTCACCTTTGAGCACGATTTCGCGCCCGGCCGCCTGGCCTACGCCTCGGTCGCGCGCGGTTATCGCGGAGGCGGCGTGAATCTTGACCGCAAGATCGTGGTCGGGACCGATCCGCTCAGCTTCGAGACCGAAACGCTCTGGAACTACGAGCTCGGCGCGCGCGGCCGCTGGCTCGACTCGCGACTAAACGGCGGTCTCGCGCTTTTCTACACCGATCGCCGCAACACCCAGTTCCGCAACGCGGTGGGCGCGGGCAACAGCTACCGCTTTTTCACCGACAACGGCGACGACGCTTCCGTCTACGGTCTGGAGGCCGAGCTGGACTACGCGCTAGTGGAGCATCTCCACGCTTTCGCCAATGCCGCGACCATGCGTTCGTCCTTCGAGACTTTCCGCTACACCAGCGGCGCTTCGGAGCAGGGCGGCGAGTTGCCCAACACGCCTGACTACGGCTTCACGCTTGGGCTCCGCTACCAGCCCCCGAAGGGCGTCTTTGGCCGCGTGGAACTCGTGGCCCGCGACGATTACCTCGAATCCCTCGGCCACCAGGAGCGCCGCTCCGCCCACGAGGTGGTGAATGCCAGCATCGGCTACGCTTGGACGCGCTGGAGCGTCAGTCTCTGGGCGCGCAACCTCCTGGACGAAGATTACGACAAACGCGTGTTCTACTTCGCCAACACCCCGGCGGCCTGGAATGCGGGCATAGACTCGCGCTACACCAGCCGCGCCGATCCGCGGCAGGTGGGCCTGACCGCGCGCTACGACTTCTGATCCTGGCGTGTCGCGCCAAGTCTACGTCTTTGCGTGACTTGGCGCGTTTTTTATTTCGACAACGGCGCCGGAGGAACACCACGTTTGCGTGATTCCACTTATACGAACACCTCATGAGCACATCCGTTCCTGGAGCAGAAAAGAAAATCCCCGCCGGCATCCTGGCCATTCTACTGGGCGGTCTTGGCATTCATAAATTCTACCTCGGCTACACCAAGGAGGGACTGATCATGCTGCTCGTCTCCGTCTTTACCCTTGGCATGGCCACGTTCATCACCGGCATCATCGCCCTGATCGAGGGCATCGTCTATCTGACCAAGCCCGACGAGCAGTTCGTCGCCACCTACGTGACCGGCCGCAAGGGCTGGTTCTGAGGCCGGCTCCGTCCCGGCTTGGTTCGCTTTTCGGCCCCGCCCTCATCGGCGGGGCCTTTTTATTGATTGCCGGGGCGGGGCGGCGGCGGGCACACCTGACCCTCGCCTTTTTGCCATGATCGCGCCCGAAACCTTCGACCAGATCGACAACATCAAGAAACGGGTCACCCACCTGTGGAAGTTTCTCGATGGCGAGCAGAAGCTGCGCGAGATCGAGGCGCTCGAGGCCCAGATGGGAGCGCCCAACTTCTGGGACAACAATGAGCGCGCCCAGAAGCACATAGGCAAGGTCAACGGCCTCAAGCGCGCCGTGCTTCCCGTGCGCGATTTCCGCAAGCGCACCGACGACCTCGACGCCTTGAAGGAGCTGATCGAGGCCGGCTCGCCCGACGAGCAGGCCGAGTTTGGCGCCGAGCTTGCCACCCAGTGCACCACCATGCTGGGCGAACTCGACCAGCTCGAGATCGGCGCCTTCCTCACCGGACAGTTCGACCGCAACAACGCCATCTTCTCCATACAGGCCGGCGCCGGCGGCACCGAATCGAACGACTGGGCCGACATGATGTTCCGCATGTATTCGCGCTGGGCGGAGCGTCGCGGCTTTGCCACCGAGCTCATGGACGTGCAGCCGGGCGACACCGCCGGCATCAGCAAGGCCACCATCCTCATCAAGGGCGAAAACGCCTACGGCTACTGCAAGGCCGAGCGCGGCGTGCACCGCTTGGTGCGCATCTCCCCCTTCGACTCCAATGCGCGCCGTCACACCTCTTTCTGCGCCGTCGACGTCGTCGCCGAGGTCACCGACGAGATCAAGATGGACATCCCCGAGACGGAGGTTCGCATCGACGTCTATCGCTCCTCCGGCAAGGGCGGTCAGGGCGTCAACACCACCGACTCCGCGGTGCGCCTCACGCACATTCCCTCCGGCATCGTCGTCGTCTGCCAAAACGAGCGCTCGCAGCTCAAGAACAAGGCCTCCGCCTGGGGCATCCTCAAAGCCCGGCTCTACGAGAAGAAGCAGGACGAGCAGCGCGCCGAGATGGACCGTTTCTACGGCGAGAAGGGCGAGATCGGCTGGGGCGCGCAGATCCGCAGCTACGTTTTGCAGCCCTATCAAATGGTGAAGGACCTTCGCACCGGCGTGAGCACCTCGGACACCCAGGGAGTGCTCGACGGCGACCTCGACCGTTTCATCACCGCCTGGTTGCGTGCCGGTTGCCCTCGGCATCGCAACAAGGATATCCAGATGGACGACTGAGCGGTCGCGGGCTGAAGGCGGATACCCGGGCCCGGGATCAGTCCGCCGCCAGCCACGCCGCCAGATCCGCGTCGTCCAGGATGTGTTTCCCGAGTTGATACTCGGGCGCGAGCAGCGAGGCGTAGGCGGCTTCGCCGAAGCGGCGGCAGTGTAGCACGACGCGCGCGCGTTGGCCCGGCGCGCGAACCAGGCGACCGAGCGCCTGGTTCACCTTTTGCAGGCCGGGCACCAGATAGGTTCGCCGAAACGCCTCCGTGTCGCCCACCTCCCGCGCCCAAGCGGCCTGACGTGCCTGTTGCAAGGCGTTCACTTCCGGCAGCGCCGGCCCGACGACGAGCGCATGCGTGACGCGTCCGCCGAGATGGTCGATGCCCTCGGCGAAGCTTCCGCCGAGCACGAACACGAGCACGTCGGAGAGCGCGAGTTGCTCCTCTATCCACTCGTGCTGCGCGGCGAGATCGGCCGAGCGGGGCTGAAGCGCGGCGCGCAGGGCGGGGTGGTCCGCCTCCAGTCGGGAGATGACCGCCTCGGCGTAGGCGTAGCTGGGAAAAAACGCGGCCACGGGCGCGGCCGGCGACGCCTCGCGCAACGCTGCGAGCGTGGCCGCGGTGGTGGCGTGGTGCTGGGCGCGGCGACGAAAGGTGGTGTCCACCCTGAGATCGAGGGCCACATCGTAGGCCGCTTCGCGCCAGGGCGCGGGCGGGTTCAGCGCGCGAAGCGCCGGCCCAGCCGTATCTGACGTCAGACCGAGCGCGGCGGCGAAAACGTCGTCCGGCGGCGGCGTGGCGGTGGCGAGAACGACGCCGGCGAAGGCGCGCAGCTGCTCACCGATCAAAGGCGCGGCGTCTAGACAGGTGAACCGCAATTCGGCGGGGCGGGGCGACCAAAGCAGTTTTTCCAGCGCCGCGTCCTCCAGCCAGCCCAGCAGCACGGGGAAGCGCCAAAACAGGTCCGCTCCGGTCATGGAGAGCGCGTCGAAGTCGGGCGGATTTTTCTCCAGCTGCGCCGCGAGCGAGCGGAGCGCGGCGGCGAGATCGTCCTCCGCGTCGAGATCGAGCGAGTCGGCCGCGGGCAGCGCCGACACGAGGCGCCATAGCGCTTCCAGTTCGCGGCGCAAAGGCCGCGCGGCGTCGTCGGGCAACTCGGCGAGCAGGGCGTGCAGCTCGTCGGCCGAGAGTGATTGCGAATACGCCTCCGCCACGCGGGCCGGCAGGTGATGGGCTTCGTCCACCACGAGCAGGGTGCGCGCCGGGTCCCAGGTGGGTTGCTCGACGAAGACGCCGCGATTGGCGGGGGAGAAAAGGTAGTTGAAATCGCCGAGCCAGACATCGCAGCCAGGCAGGGCGGCGCGGGAGATTTCGTAGGGGCAGATGCCCGCCGCCTGCCCGGCGGCGCGCAGCGCCGGCAGATCGCGGGCTTCGGCGGGGAAGAGGTGAAAGCGCGCCAGTCCGGCCTCGCGCCAGCGACGCGGCAGATCGTGCAGGAAGCCGCAGCGCGCGCGGGAGCAGTGGAAGACCTCGTTGACGCAGTGTTCGCGCTTGGGACGCAGATTCCAGGCGACGAGCGAGGGAGAGTAAGGCGGGTTCGTTGCCGGCTCCGAAACGTCTGCTTTGCGCCCCGCGCCGCTCTCGATCGCGCCGCCGGTGCCCGAACCCGTTGTCAACCGTTGATTGACAGATGGATCGGGTCGGTCGGCCTGGGGGGCGATCATTTTTTGCAACGTGGCGAGCACGTGGAGTTGTCCGGTGGACTTGCCGGTCAGGTAAACCACGCGGTCGGCGCGCCCTTTGCGGAGAAACGAAAAGGCGGCCTCCAGCAGAACGCCGGTTTTGCCGAAGCCGGTCGGCGCGGCGAGCACCACGGGCGCGCCGGAGCCTAGCGCCGCGACCAGGTCGGGCACGATGGTTTCCTGGCCCGGCCGCGGAGAGGCGAAGGCGGGCGTCCAGCGCAGCGAGCGCAGGCGAAGGAGCGCCGCGCGGCGCTGCTCCAGGAAATCGGCGACGATGTCGAGGTGACCGTCCAGCGCGGTCCTGTCCGCCTCGGAGTAGGCGACACTTTGCTCCAAGCCGGTGGCGGCCTCGATATAGACGAGTTCTCCAGTGAATCGCCGCCCGGGTTCCGCGAGCTCCGAGAGCGCGAGATAGAGGCCGAGCTGACGAAAGTGGTCGGGATGGGCGGAGCGCAGTTCCTCGGCGGAGCGGGGCAGGGGTTGGAGCGTCGTCTTGAGTTCGCGCAGGTGCGCGCCGTCGGGCGCGGGCAAGGCCTGATCGATCCGGCCCTCGAGCTGAAAAAGCCAGCCGCGGCGGGCGAGTGCGCCGCGGATCGCGACCTCGAAGCGGGGCGCGAATTCGCCGGAGTCTTTCGTCGCGGACGCGGCCTCGACGGCGGCGCGCTTGTCCCGATGCCAGCGCGAGCCCAGTTCGGCGCGCCAGCGTCCGGAAGGCCCCGCGTCGGGCGGGCGGGGGCCGGGCGTGAAGCACGCGAGTTCCCCGAGGGCGAAGACGGCCGAGCGGCGCTCGTGGTCGATCTGCACGGCGACGTGCGAAGGCGGCGCGCGGCCCGGTCAGGAGGCGACCGCCGGGGCGGCGCGATTTTCCCGCCACGCGCGCCACGCCTCGAAAAGCATGGGCAGCACGGAGAGCGCGATGATGGCGAGGATGACGAGCTTGAAGTTTTTCTGCACGAACGGCGCCCCGCCGAAGACATGGCCCGCGTAGGTGAAGAAGTAGATCCACGCGAAGCCGCCGATCACGTTGAAGAGCAGGAAGCGTCGGTAATCCATGCGGCCGACGCCGGCCACGAAGGGGACGAAGGTGCGCACGATGGGCACGAAACGCGCGAGGATGATGGCGCGGCCGCCGTATTTTTGGAAAAAGGCGTGCGCGCGCTCGAGGTGTTTGCGGCGCAGGAAACGCGAATCCTCGCGCTTGAACACAGCCGGGCCGAGGCGGGCCCCGATGGCGTAGTTGAGGGAGTCGCCGATGACGGCCGCGACGAAGAGCAGCAGGGCGAGCAGATGGACGTTCAGCCCGGTCTCGGGCTTGGCGCAGAAGGCTCCGGCGGCGAAGAGCAGCGAGTCGCCGGGAAGGAAGGGCGTGATGACCAGTCCGGTCTCGGCGAAAATGATCAGAAAGAGCACGCCGTAGGCGCCGAGCCCGAAGTCGGCGATGATTTCGGCGAGGTGAACATCGATGTGGAGGACGAAGTCGATGAGCTTCTTTATCAGGTCGAGCATCGGGCGCAGGGACGCAAAAAAAGCAGGCCGGCACAAGGCCGGCCTGCGAAGGAAAGTCTGGAAAGGGCCCCGGGAGGGACGCCTTAGACGTCGGGCTTGGTCTTGCGGAGGCCGACGATGCGATCGCCTTCCTTCCACTGACCGCGCTTTTTCAGGGTGGCCACGCGCTCGAAGCGCTTGAGGACGTTACGTTTGACGACGATGCCTTTGGCACCTTGGAGGCTGGCGTGTTGGGACATGGCTTGAAACAGGTCGAGGGTTGGAAATGGATTAAAGGTTGACGGAGCTACGGGGCGCCCGGGCCCATGACAAGTATTTTTCTCCCACCCGGTCGGCCTCGACCACGATCCACTGGGGTGTTTCGTAGGGATGGGCGGAGTGCACGTAGGCGGCGAGGGCGATGGATTGCTCGCTCAAAAACTTGAACGTGATCCGCCATTCCTGCGCGGCGGTTTTTCGCCCCTGCCATACGTAGTGCGAGTGGATTGGCCCCTCCACTTGCGCGCAAACGGCGAGATTTTGGGCGATGCAGGCGTCGGCTAGGCGTTCGGCCTCGGCGGGCGTGGAGACGGTGGTCCAGGCGATGAACATGGTGGCGCCGGGCAAGAAACCCCGCCACGGGCGGGCGGCGAGGCCAAAAACCGAATCCCCCCTTTCGGCCTGCGGTTTTCAGCCGGTGTAACCCATTAGGTTACACCGGCTCGAAAAGCGGCTTGAGGGGGCAAGGAGGGAGGGAGAGAGGGGAAAATGGCCCTTGACCGTGGGGCGGGCGGGTTTTGTCCTCACCGGCTCTCAATCTTTCCGTCCATTTCTCACACCATGCGCGACGACTATCTCAAGGAAGCCAAGACCGTCATCAAGGATCCCAACGTCCTCATCAACGTGGTTTCCCGCCGCGTGAAGCAGCTCAAGCGCGGCAGCCGCCCGCTGGTCGAGTCGCTCGAGAAGCTTTCGCTCGAGGATGTCGCCCTGCGCGAGGTCATCGAGGGCAAGATCACCTTCGAGCTGGCGGGCAAGTAAACCGCTCCGGCGCATACATCCGCCGCGTTTGCCGCGCCGTCACCTTTCGCGGGTGGCGGCTTTTATGTTTTTCGCATAACCTGCCCCTTTCTCCATGAGCGCCGCCAAAGCCAACAAGAAGGACGGAAAGCGCTACACCGAGATCCGGAACAGCAAGGCGCTGCGCGACTACGCGATAGAGGAGCGTTTCGAGGCGGGCATAAAGCTGCAGGGCACGGAAGTGAAGGCCATCCGCGCCGGCCGCGCCCAGATCAACGACGCCTTCGGCCGCTTCGAAAAAGGCGACCTGTGGCTGATGAACGCGCATATCGACGAATACGCGTTCGGCAGCTTCAACAACCACGACACGCGTCGCACCCGGAAGCTGCTCCTTCACAAGCATGAGCTGCGAAAGATCGCCCAGGCCATGCAGGTCGGCGGCTACTCGCTCGTGCCCCTGCGAATGTATTTCAAGGAGGCGCTGGTGAAGGTCGAGGTCGGCCTCGGCGTGGGTAAAAAACTCCACGACAAGCGCGACGACTTGAAGAAGCGCGTGGTCACGATGGAGATGAAGCAGGCGCTTAAGCAGGCCAACCGTCGTTAAGTCTCCTTCCTCGCCCGACTCTTCCGTCCCTCATCCCGCCCCACCAATCGCATGAGCCGCCCGAGCCCCGCCGCCGCCCAACCGCAGCAAGTTGTCGTCCGCGTGCCGGGCAGCACCTCCAATTGCGGGGCGGGCTTCGACTCCCTCGGCCTTGCGCTCACCGTCTACAATCGCGTGACCCTCAAGCGCCTCGGCGCCTCGCCCGGAGGAGGCGGAGGCTGGCTCGCTCGTCCGGCGCGCGAAAGCGACGGCCGCGCCAAGGACATGGTGCTCTCCGCCGCCAAGGCCTTCGGCACGCTGGCCCGCGCGGGCGGCTTCGCTTTTTCCTTCGAAATCGAGGGCGACGTGCCCCCGGCCCGCGGCCTGGGTTCCTCCATCACGGTCATCGGCGGCGTCCTCGCCGGCCTCAACGTGCTGGTCGGCTCGCCGCTCACGCGCGAGCAGCTCGTGGCGATCGCCAGCCACCTGGAGGGCCACCCCGACAACGCCGCGGCCGGCCTGCTGGGCGGCTTTTGCGTGGCGAGGTGTTCCCCGGACAAGAACGACTATCTCGGCACGATTCGTATCACGCTTCCGAATACGCTGCGCTTCGTCGTCGCCTCGCCCTCGGTCGAGCTGCTCACCAAGGAGTCGCGCGGCGTGCTGCCGTCCACGCTGCCCTATTTCGACGCGGTGAAGAGCATCAACAGCGCCGCCTACCTCGTCGCGGCCTTCGCCACCGGCGACTACGCGCGGCTGCGCGACGCGGCGGGCGACTTCATGCACGAGCCCTACCGCCTGCCCAAGATCAAGGGCGGCCGCGAGGCCATCGCCGCCGGCGTGGCGGCGGGCGCGCACACCGGCTGGCTGAGCGGCAGCGGCTCGAGCGTGCTGTGCGTGAGCGAGGCGGCGAACGCGGACAAGGTCGGCGCCGCGATGGTCGCGGCCTTCGCCGCCGCCGGCGTGCCGAGCGAGGTCCGCGATCTCGCGGCGGACAACGTGGGCTACGTGGTCGAGGGCTGATTTTTCGTCAATCATTGATTGACGAGTGGCTCGGGTGACCGAGCTGAAAGTCTTTCGAGCCGTGCTTCACGTCGTTCTATTCCAGCCTCAGATCCCGCAAAACACGGGAAACATCGGGCGGATGTGCGCGATCACGCGCTCGCGGCTGCACCTCATCCATCCGCTCGGCTACAAGATCACCGACGCCGCGCTGCGGCGCGCGGGCATGGACTACTGGTTTTCCCTGGATGTGCACCAGCACGCCGACTGGGCTGCGTTCAAGGCGAGCGAGCACGCGCCGAAACGGATGTGGCTGATCGAGACCGGCCCGAAACGCACGATCTGGGACGCGAAGTTCGAGGATGGCGACGGGCTGGTCTTCGGCAACGAGGGCAACGGCTCGCCGGCCTGGCTCTACGAGGAATTTGGCGATGCGCGGAGCCTGACGATCCCCCAGGCCAACACCGAGCTGCGTTCGCTCAACCTGAGCACGGCGGCGGGCGTGGCCTGTTACGAGGCGCTCAGGCAGATCGGCATGCCGGCTTGATCACGGCCACCGGCTAGGCCGCGCCGCGTCGCTTTTCGGCCACGTAGGCTTCGAGTTCGCGCACGGCGGCCTCGGGCCCCTTTTCCGCCCGAAGCTCGGCTCCGACCTCGGCGGCGCGGCGGACGCGGGCCGGGTCGGCGAGCAGGCGGTCGAGGGCGAGGTGGAGTTGCTCGGGCCACACGGCTTTTTTCAGGCGGAAGCCGCAGCCGAAGCGCTCGACCTCCTGGCCGAAGAAATTCTGGTCTCCGATGTGCGGCACCACGATCTGGGGCACGCCGGCGTGGAGGGCGCTGGCGGTGGTGCCGGCGCCGCCGTGGTGAATGATCGCGGAGGCGTGACGGAAGAGCTGGTCGTGCGAGACCTTGCCGAGGAGCTTGATGTGGTCGGTCCTGCCGAGCTGGGGAAACTGGGCCCAGCCGCGCTGGACGATGATTTTTCGATCGCGCGGCCAGGCGCGGAGGAAGCGTTCCATCCACGCGCCGGAGTTTTCATACACCATGCTGCCGAAGGTGAGCACGGGCACCTTGCCACCGGGGACATCCGAGACGAATTCGGCGACCTCGGCGTCGACCGCGGGGTTTTGCGCGGACTGCCAGCGCAGGTAGCCGACGTAGCGGAAGCGGTCGTCGATCTCGGCGCCGGGCACGCGGAAATATTTTTCCGGGACGGTGACGAGGATGCGTTCGGCGGGTTTGGAGAAAAAGTTTCGGACCTTGGGTAGGTTGGCCGTGCGGAGCGCGTCGGCGATCGAGGTGTTGATGGTGCGGTCGACCACGGCGTTGGCGGTTTTCCACAGCCAGCGGTTCCAGGCGCGGCGCGCGGCGCGGCCGAGCCAGCGCGGTGCGGGCAGGTTTTCCGGCGGAAAATCGGGCGAGGGGATGACGTGCGGCGCGAAGGCGAGGGTGGCGAAGGGCACGCCGTGGCGGTCGGCGATGCCCTTGTTCATCGGGAACAGGTAGCTGGAGACGAGCAGGTCTGTGCCGGGCATGATCGCATCCATGCGGGCGATCATCTCCGGGATGTAGGCCCGGGCGCCGACGTAGATCTCGCGAAGCTGGTAGACCGGGTTGCGGATCTTGTTCAGGCGACCCATCCAATAGGAAAGATCGGGCTGCTCCCAGTTCGGGCAAAGCGGATAAAACTCCACGCCCGCGGCCTCTACCTCCGACTGGTAATGCGGGATGGTGGCGAACGTCACCTTGTGGCCGCGATCTCGCAGGGCGACGGCCAGCGCGATGACGGGATAGATGTCGCCGGTGGAGCCGTGGGAGGTGAGGACGATGCGCATGGGAGCGGGGAGCAGGGAGCGAAGAGCCGGGGGACTGAAAAAAGAACCGGAGCGGAGAACTCAGGGCGGCGCGAGCGCGGGCGGGTGACGTTTGGGTGACGCTGCCGGAGGCGCGGGCGCGGCGGACGTCCGTCGGCTCCGGTCCTAAAGGTCGGCGAGCAGGGCGCGAAGCTCGGCCTCGGGCTCCTCGTGGTGCTGGTCGACGGCCATGCGCAGGGCCTCCTCCAGGACCGGTTTTGCCCCGGCGCGATCACCGGAGCGGACGAGCAGTTTCCCGAGAAGGATGCGGGGCATCATCCAGTCGGAGCGCGAGGCGCAGCAGATGCGGTAGTGATCCGCGGCCTCCGTGCGGCGGTCGGCGGCGTCGAGCGCCTGGGCGAGGCTGAAGCGGAAAAGCGCGTTGCCTGGCTGCTGAGCGACAAGCGCGGTGAAGTGGGCGATGCGGTCCATGGTTCAGGCGGGAAAGCGGGCGTCCATGAGGGCGGAAAAAGCGGCGGGCGGGCGGACGGGCCGTCCGGCCTTGTCGATGAAGACGTGGACCGTGTGTCCGGAGGCGAGTTTCTCCGCGCCGCGGAAAAGCTCGTAGTCGATGCGCAGGCGAAGGGCGGGCTTTTCGCGGATGACGGCGAGTATGCCGACGGTGTCGGCGTAGCGCGCGGGTTTGTGGTAGCGCAGGTTCACCTCGATGACCGGAAGGAAGTAGCCTTGGGCCTCAAGCTCCCGGTAGGGAAGACCCTCGGCGGCGAGGAGGGCGGTGCGGGCCACCTCCAGCCAAGGCAGGTAGCTGCCGTGATACACCACGCCCATCATGTCGGTTTCGGCGTAGCGGACTTCGATTTGGCTGAGATGTTCGAGCATGGGAAATCGCCTGAAAGGTGGCGGTGAACCGGGCGGGCGCGCAAGGCAGGCTTGCGAGCGATGGATGGTGTGCAACGCTGCGCATATGAACGCGCCGCGCAAAGTCCTGCTGATCGACGACGAGCGCGGGCAGGCGCGAATCGTCGAGGCGTCGTTCGCCAAATTCGTCGGCGAGCGTTTCGAGCTGCGCTGGGCTTCCGGCTACGAGGAGGGCCTGGGGGAATTGCGGCGGGGGGTCTACGCGGCCTGTTTGCTGGATTATCAGTTGGGGGAAAACGACGGCCTCGCGCTGCTGCGCGAGGCGATGGCGCTCGGCGTGCGCACGCCGGTGGTGTTTCTCACCAGCGAGACCTCGGGCGAGGTGGATGCCCAGGCCATGGAGGCTGGCGCGTTCGACTATCTGGTGAAGAGCGAGATCACGCCGCGCGCGCTGGAGCGTTCGTTGCGCTACGCCCTGAAGCTGCACGCGACCATGACGGAGCTCATGCGATCGGCCACGCGCGACATGCTCACCGGACTGCTGAACCGGCGCGAGGGCCTGCGGCTTTTGGAAAACGCCCTGGAGCGGATGGCGCGCGAGCCGCGGCCGCTGTCCGCGCTGCTCATCGACGTCGATCATTTCAAGCTGGTGAACGACCGGCGCGGCGGGCACGCGGCGGGCGACGCCTTGTTGGTGGCGGTGGCGCACGCCCTGCAGGCGCAGGTGCGAGCGCAGGACGCGGTGGTGCGCTGGGGCGGAGACGAGTTTGCGGTGTGGCTGGCGGGGGCGGACGCCGCCGCAGCCCGCCAGGCGGCGGATCGCATGCTGGCGGCGGCGCGCGCCCTGGGCTCGACGCTCTCGATCGGCGTGGCGCAGTGGGGGCCGGAGCACGGAGACGCAGGCGGCTTGGTCGCGGCGGCGGATCGCGCCCTGTATGCGGCCAAGGAGGCCGGGCGGGACCGTGTGGCGTGACGCCGGGGGCTGACCGGCTCAGCCGGTGTAGTCGCGGCGCAGGTTGCTGGGGAGGAGGCCGAGCTCCTCGCGGTATTTGGCCACGGTGCGACGCGCGATCTTGATGCCCTTGTCCTTGAGCTTGGCCACCAGTTCCTGGTCGCTGAGCGGGCGGCCCTTGTCCTCGAGGTTCACGAGTTCGTGAATCATCTCCTTCACGCTCTTGTTCGAGACGGACTCGCCGGTGGCGTTCTCGTAGCCCGGGGTGAAGAAGAACTTCATCTCGAACACGCCGTGCGGGGTGCGGATGTATTTGTTGGCGATGGCGCGGCTGACGGTGGTCTCGTGCACGCCGACGGCGTCGGCGATCTGCGTCATGGTGAGGGGGCGAAGCTTGTGCACGCCCTCCTCGAAGAAGTCGCGCTGGACCTTCAGGATCTCGCGGGTGATGCGCTCGATGGTCTGCTGGCGCTGCTCGATGGAGTTGATGATGAACTTGCCCGAGCGCATGCGCTCGCGCAGGTAGTCGCGCTCCTGTTTGTTCAGGGCGCCGCGGGCGATCATCTCCTTGTAGGTATTCGAAATTCGGAGACGCGGGATGTAGTCGTTGTTGAGGTGGATCTTCCACTCGTCGCCGTCCTTCTCGACCGCGACGTCGGGCACCACGACGCGGTTGCTGTCGTCGGCGAAGCGGCGCCCGGGCGCGGGGTCGAGGCGGCCGATGTCCTCGATCGCCTCCTGCACGTCGTCGACGTGCACGCCGGTCTTGCGGGCGATCTCTGGGATGCGGCGGCGGGTGAGAAGGTCGAGGTGGTCGCGGACGATCCGGGCGGCCAGCGTGTCGCCTTTGCCGGCGGCTTGGAGCTGGAGGAGAAGACATTCGCCAAGGTCGGCGGCTCCGATGCCGGCCGGCTCGAAGGTCTTGAGGATTTTGGCGGCTTCCTGAGCGGCATCCAGGGGCAAGCCGGCCTGGAGCGCGGCCTCGGACGGGGTCTGGGTGAGGAAACCGCGTTCATCCAGTCCTCCTATGAGGTGGCGCAGCGCGGATTGAATCTCCTCGCTCAGATCCAGGAGTTCGGCCTGCCGGACAAGGTGCTCTTGGAGCGAGGTCTCGGTGACCAGCGAGTCGAAAAAGTGCTGGCGGCGCTCGGCGTCCTCGGAGGTGTAGGGCTGCGAGGAGCCGGATTCGTAGAGGTTGTCGCGCCAGTCGTCGCCTAGTTTGGCGAGGATTTCGAATTCCTTGGAGAAATCGAGCGACTCGGGGCCGTCTGACGGCGCTTCGTCGGCGGGCGGCGGGGAGGCGTCCGAGCCGTCGTCCGCCTCGGATGACGAATCGGCCGGGCTCTCGGCGGGCGCGTCAAGGCTGTCCGTGTCGTTCGACTGATCCTCGAGCGTGGGATTGTTCTCCAGTTCCTCCTGGATGACGGAACGAAGATCGAGCGCGGCGACCTGAAGGATTTTTAGGGACTGCCTGAGCTGAGGTGCCAGAACCAGGGACTGGTTCTGGCGCTGGCGGAGGTCTTGGTTGAATCCTGCGCACATGCTGGGATCGGTGGGCGTCTGGCGGCTAGGCTGAAAGGGCGTGGTGCGCGCGGGTCATGGCGCGCCGGAGGCCTCAGGCAGCCATCAAGTCCCGGAGGTAGGCGCCGAGCTTCTCATTCGTCGGGCCATAGCCGTCTCCGTAGAGATACATTTCCAAGGCGGTGAGTATTTCGGTGGCGGTTTGGTGGCGTTTGTCGCGATCGCGGGCCAGGGCCTTTTGGATGATGGCCTCCAGCTTGGGATCGATATCCGACCGCAGGCTGGAAAACTCGGGAATGGGGAGGGAGAGGATGTTGCGACGCGACTCGAGTCGATCGGTGCTGCGGAAGATGTTTTTGCCCAGGAGCAACTCGGTGAGAACGATACCCAACGGGAAAATATCGGCGCGGGCGTCGGTTACGGCGTAGCTGGCCTGCTCGGGGGAGAGATACTCGTCTTTGCCGGCGATCACCTGCCCTTCCTCGTTATACATGAGGTCCAGGGCCTTCGCTATGCCGAAGTCGGTCAGCTTCACGTCGCCCTCGTAGGCGATCATGATGTTTTTGGGGCCGATGTCGCGGTGGACTATGCCGAGCAGGCGTCCTTCGCGGTCGCGCTTGTTGTGGGCGTAGGCAAGGCCGCGGGCGATGCGTGAGACGATGAAGGCGGCCAGGTCGACGGGAATGGCTTTGCCGAGAGCGATGTGGCGTTCGAGAAACTGCTCCAGGTTCACGCCGTTAACATACTCCATGACCATGAAGTATTGGCCGCCGATCATGCCCAGATGGTAGGTCTGGACAATGTTGGTGTGGACGAGGTCGGCGACCAGCCGGGCCTCGCCGATGAAGTTGTTTTGAAACTCCGGTATGGTGGAATATTCCTCGCGAATGAGCTTCACCGCGACGGTCTTGCGAAACTGTCCGGCGCCGCGCTGACAGGCCTCAAACACCATGCCCATGCCGCCGTCGGCGACTTTGCGGACCATCTCGTAGTGAAGTTCATTGAAGATGTGTTTGAGCGCGGCCACGGTCTCATGACGAAAGCATGAAACGTATTGCTGGCAAGAGGGGAAGTGCCCGCTAGCACGGAAAAT
This sequence comes from Opitutaceae bacterium, assembly GCA_027482505.1. Lineage (GTDB taxonomy): Bacteria > Verrucomicrobiota > Verrucomicrobiia > Opitutales > Opitutaceae > IMCC26134_A. The sequence goes on from JAIXVY010000015.1 coordinate 17,285, forward strand.
GCTTCAAGGTGTTTCGAATCGCTTCACCCGCAGCGTGGACGGCGGTCGTTGACAAGCGCGAGAGGGCGGAAACGTTCTGCTCCATGATCACATTGACCAGCCGCGCCGCCATGCAGATTCGCCAAATGCAAAAGGAGTTGGGCGCGGAAGACCGTGTTTTGCGCCTCTTGGTGGAATCGGGCGGTTGCTCGGGTTTTCAGTATGGCATGTCGTTCGACGAGCCAAAGCCCGATGACCGGCGCTGGGAGAGCGAGGGTGTCCCCATGGTGCTGGACGCGACCAGCGCCGCCTATCTTGACGGCTCGCAGGTGGACTTCGACGACGGTCTGCAGGGAAAGGGCTTTGAGATCAAAAATCCCAACGCCCAGAGCACTTGTGGGTGCGGCAAATCGTTTAGCTGAGGCACGCCGGCGTTTACCGCGCGGTGGCGAATCAAGCCGTGCCGGTATGGAGGGCCACTATTCCCAAGGTGAGACGAGCGGCGGAAACTTCGCGGAATCCCGCTTTTTTCAGCTCTTCGCTCATCTCCGCGTGCCCGGGATAGGCCTCGATCGAGGCGTTAAGATAATCATACGCGGCTCGATCTCCCGTGAGCCACCCGGCGATGGTCGGTAGCACTCGTTTGGTGTAAAAGTAATAGATGGGCCTGAACCATGCGTAGGGCTGGGAAAATTCCAGCACGTGAACCCGGCCGCCAGGGCGCAGCACGCGCCGCATTTCGGAGAGCGCACGATGCCGATCCGCCATGTTGCGCAGTCCAAACGAGACGGTCACGGCGTCAAAGCTCCCGTCGGGGCAGGGCAGCGCGAGTCCGTCTCCAGGCAGAAATGAAATGTCCGCGCCTGGCTTCGCCATGCCTTCCTGTTTGGCGATCGCCTGGTCCAGCATGGGTTGGCAGAAATCCATGCCGGTGATTTTCGCGGTCGCAGGCAGGGCGCGCGCCAAGGCGAATGCGACGTCCCCGCTGCCTGTGGCCAGATCCAAAACATCCCTTGGCTCGATTGAGCGGACCGTTTTTACCAAACGGCGACGCCACCATTGGTCGACGCCGCCGCTGAGCAGACGATTCGCCGCGTCGTATCGGCGCGCAATGCGGGCGAACATGGTGTTTACGGCGCGAGGATCGGGCATGGAAGCGCGCACGTTAGGCGGGGGTGAGCCTCGCGCAACCCCCGGATGTAGACGGGAGAAAATCCGCTCCTTTAGGGGCAAATGCCTTAAGTGAGGGATCTTAGGTGAATATGCGTATAAATATTTATAAATGTATGTTCACCAATGATAAGCGAACTTGGCCGGCTTTGCGAAATTCTTGGTTTCTCAGCCTGAAGTTTGACGCAATCCAAGATGCGAGAGTAACTTATCCTTACTCCCAATACCCTGCACCCTTAACCCTCCATTCCTATGCCCGCCAATCTTACCAAACGCGAAATCGTCCTCGAAATCTATGAGAAGACGGGGTTTCCGCAAAAAGAAATCGTGAGCACCGTGCAAATGACCCTGGATATCGTCATGCGCGCTTTGTCGGAGGGTCGCAATGTCGAGTTGCGCAACTTCGGCGTTCTCGAAGTGCAGCGCCGCAAGTCGCGCATCGGTCGCAATCCCAACAAGCCCGACGCCGAGGTTGTCATCCCTGAGCGCGCCGTCGTGAAGTTCAAGTCCGGCAAGATTCTCAAGCAGCTCCTCAAGAAGCTGGACATCACCCAACTCTGATTCTGGCCCGAAGTTTCCTTCCTGACCGCTTTGGCGGTTAGGCGGAGCAACCAGCCGGTCTTCCTTCGGGAAGACCGGCTGGTTGTTTTTTGGGGTGGCGCAAGCGCCCTTCCGCGGGCGATGCTGGTCGTTTTCCGTCTCCCATCGACCCAGTCCGTTCCCATCGACCAAGCGCCATGGCCCAGTTCCAATCCCTGCCCGGTTTTCGCGAGTTTTATCCCGACGCCTTCGCGCGTCGCAGCCACATTTTCCGCGGCTGGCGCCGGGCGGCGCATGCGTATGGTTTTTCCGAATACGACGCGCCCGTGCTCGAGCCGCTCGAGCTCTACAAGGCCAAGTCGGGGGACGAGATCGAGGCCCAGCTGTTCTCCTTCGTGGACAAGGGCGGCCGCGAGGTCGCGCTTCGACCCGAGATGACGCCCACCGTGTGCCGCCTGGTCGGCGCCAAGGCCAGCGCGCTCAAGCGTCCAATCAAGTGGTGCAGCATCGGCGAGTTCTACCGCTACGAGCGCGCCCAGAAGGGCCGTGAGCGCGCCTTCTTCCAGTTCAACTGCGATATCTTCGGCGAGCCCGGTCCCGAGGCCGAGATCGAGCTCATCGGCCTGCTCGTGCAGGCTCTCTCGGGTTTTGGCCTAACCGCCGCCGACTTCTACGTGCGCCTCAGCGATCGCACGCTCTGGTTGCACTACCTCGCCTCGCTCGGCCTCGACGAGGCCCGTTCGAAGTCGGTCCTCGGCGCGGTCGACAAATATGAAAAGATGGGCGACGACGCCTTCAAGGGCTACGCCGAGGCGCACGGCGCCCCGCTCGCCGAAGAGGTCAAGGCCAAGGTGCTGGCCTTTCTGAAGATCAAGAGCCTGTCCGCCCTCGAGGCCGTGCTCGCGCCGATTGGCGGCGACGCGCTTCAGGCCCGTCTCGCCGATTGGCGCAAGCTGCTCAACGGCCTCGCCGCGATGGGCCTGGGCGAGTTCGTCGAGGTCGACTTCGGCGTCGTGCGCGGCCTCGCCTACTACACCGGCTTCGTGTTCGAGGCCTTCGACCGCAAGGGCGAGCTCCGCGCCATCGCCGGCGGCGGCCGTTACGATGATCTCGTGAAGAAACTCGGCGGCCCCGATCTGCCTGCGGTCGGCTTCGCCATCGGCGACGTCACGATGGGCCTGCTCCTCGAGGCGCGCGGCCTCATGCCCGCCTTCGGCCCCAATGCCGAGATTTACGCCGTGATCGGCGGCGAGGCCGAGCGCGCCGCGGCCTTCCTCGATATCGCCGCGCTCCGCGCCGCCGGCTACCGCGTCGAGTATCCGCTCAAGGACCTCGCCTTCGGCAAACAGTTCAAGGCCGCGGCCGAGTCGGGAGCGAAAATCGCCCTCGTTTACGGCGGCGACGAGCTGGCCAAAGGCGTGGTAAAACTCCGCGATCTCGCCGATCGCAGCGAGCACGAGATCCCGCGCGATTCCGTGCTGGTCGCCGTCCGTGACCACCTTTCAGGTGGAGCAAGCTCTTAAGCCCCTGCTTGAGCGCGGTTTGGCGGCGGGCAAGTTTGCCCTTGCCGCCCCCGCCTCGCGCGGGCGATTCTGACCGTTCGCGGCATTTTCTTTGGTCAGGCCGGTGACGCCGCGTCGCTCCCATCGGCCCTCTATCGTCAGTAACCTTCAACCCAACGCGTCGCAAGGCGCGTCGCGGTTCGGCGTCATCTCCGGAGCGGGGCGGCGGCGAAACGCATCCCGTCACGTTATGAGTTCCATCATGCAAGAGCTGCTCGCCGGCTCCAACATCGGCCAGCTGCAGCAGGGCAAGATCGTCCCCGGCGTCATCACCGAAATCCGCCAGAACGAGGTCGTCGTCGACATCGGCGGCAAGTCCGAGGGCATCATCCCCGCCAACGAATTTCTTGATATCGGAGAGCTTCAAATCGGCGGCACCGTCGAGGTGCTGATCGAGAAGATCGAAAACAAGGAGGGCTATCCCGTCCTCTCCTACGACAAGGCCGAGCAAAAGAAGAACTGGGACAACATCCTCACCAAGTTCCCCGAGGGCTCCGTCGCCACCGGTCGCGTCAAGGCCAAGGTCAAGGGCGGCCTCATCATCTCCATCGGCGTCGACGCCTTCATCCCGGCCTCGCACGTCGACATCCAGCCCCCCAAGAACCTCGACCAATACGTCGGCCAGACCTACGACTTCAAGGTCATCAAGATCGACCAGGTTCGCAAGAACATCGTCCTCTCCCGCCGCGAGCTCATCGAGCAGCAGCGCAGCGAGAAGCGCAAGGCCCTCCTCGACTCCATCCCGCCCGGCCAGGTCCGCAAGGGCGTGGTCAAGAACATCACCGACTTCGGCGCGTTCATCGACCTCGACGGCATGGACGGCCTCCTCCACATCACCGACATGTCCTGGGGCCGCATCGCGCACCCCTCCGAAGTCCTCAAGCAGGGCGAGGAGATCCAGGTCATGATCATCGAGGTCAACCGCGAGAAAGAGCGCGTTTCCCTCGGTCTCAAGCAGACCACCAAGAACCCCTGGGACGAGATCGAGCACAAGTTCCCGGTCGGCGCCAAGGTGCACGGCAAGGTCGTCAACCTCGTCCCCTACGGCGCGTTCATCGAGATCGAGCCCGGCGTCGAAGGCCTCGTCCACATCACCGAGATGTCCTGGACCAAGCGCATCACCAAGCCCTCCGAAGTCCTCAAGGTCGGTCAGGAGCTCGACGCCGTCGTCCTCGGTATCCAGAAGGACGACCAGAAGATCTCCCTCGGCCTCCGCCAGCTGGAGCCGAACCCCTGGGACATGGTTCGCCACAACTACCCGATGGGCGCCCGCGTCCGCGGCAAGGTGCGCAACATGACCACCTACGGCGCCTTCATCGAGCTCGAGGAAGGCATCGACGGCATGGTCCACGTCTCCGACATGACCTGGAACCGCAAGGTCAACCACCCGTCCGAAGTCCTCAAGAAGGGCGACGAAGTGGAAGCCTGCGTGCTCGCCATCGACAAGTCCAACCAGCGCGTCTCGCTCGGCATCAAGCAGACCGAAGACGATCCATGGAGCCTCATCGACAGCCGCTTCAAGGTGGGCGACCTCGTCAAGGGCACCGTGGCCAAGATCGCATCCTTCGGCGCATTCGTCAGCCTCGATGGCGACATCGACGGCCTCATCCACATCTCGCAACTCAGCGAGGACCACGTGGAGAAGGTCAAGGACATCATCAAGGTGGGCGACGAGATCGAAGCCCGCGTCATCAAGGTGGACAAGGTCGAGCGCCGCATCGGCCTCAGCATCAAGGCCG
>JAIXVY010000053.1 GCA_027482505.1 Opitutaceae bacterium
CCCAGCCCCCCGCCGCCCCCGCCCCCGCCTCGTCTCCGCAGCCGGGGAATTCAGGAACGACGGGCGCGGCCCCCTCCGGACACGCGACACCGCAGACCCACCCCGAGCTTGAACGACTGCCCTGGTGGAGACGTTTCGACGTGCGCGTCGCCGGGCTTTTCGGCGGCGCCGCGTGCGTCGTCGTTTTCGCCGCCGGCCTGTTCGCCTACAGCCTCATCGTGGACGCCAGGCTGCGCTCGTTCACCCAAAGGCTGGAATCGCTCGCCCTGTCGCTGGCCAACACCATCGAGGCCGACGCCATCCCCGGCCTGGACGCCCATCCCGACGCCGGAGCCGCCTGGCGCGAGCGCTGGCACGAGCGGCTCATGCGCATCGTAAGCCACGAGCCGGACATTGATTCCATTTATGTCCTGCTGCCGACGGACCGCCCGGCCCAGCTGCGCTTCCTGCTCGATGCGTCCAAAGCCTCGCGCGTCGCCCAGCCGGGCGAGCTTTACGACGCGAGCGAATACCCGTTCATGCTGCGCGGCTTCACCCAAGTGGCGGTGGAGGACCGGGTCTTCGCCGACGAGTTTGGCGCCACCCAATCCGCCTACGCCCCGCTCCGCACCTCCTCCGGCGAAGTCGTCGGCATCGTCGGGGTGGACGTGCTCGCCGTGCGTCTCGACGAAACACGCTCGCAGGTCATTTTCTTTTGCGCCGCCATCTTTGGCGTGGCTCTCGGCGCCGTGATCGTGCTCGCCGCCTTGGTGAGACGCCGCGTGCGCCGCCCGCTGTCCCGCGCCCTGGTCGCCACGGCCGACATCGCCGCCGGGCGTCACGACTCCGTCGCACGCGATCTTGAGGATGACTCCGGGGACGAGTTTTCCCTGCTCGGCGCCCACCTCGAAGACCTCGCCCGCCAGCTGCGCGAACGCGAGCGCCTGCGCGCCACCTTCGGCCTCTACGTCAGCGACGATCTCGCCCGGGCCGTGCTGGCCAGCGGCCAGGCCCCCACCCTCGGCGGCGTGGAACGTCTCGCCACCGTCATGTTCGCCGACATCGCCCAATACACCCGCATCAGCGAGCAGTTCTCGCCGGTCGAGATCGTTTCCCTCGCCAACGAGTATCTCGGCGCGATGACCGCCGTCATCGAGCAGCACGGCGGCTGCGTGATCGAGTTCCGCGGCGACTGCATGATGGCCGTCTTTGGCGCGCCCGTGGCCCAGGAAGACCACGCGGATCGCGCCTTGCGCTGCGCGCTGCTCATGCAGCAGCGCATGAATCAGCTCAACGGAGGCTGGGAGGCCCGCGGCCTGGCCGAGCGCTGGCAACGGGCGGGCGTGGATCAGCTCGCCCTGCACATCGGCATCCACACCGGCCCCGTCGTCGCGGGCCACATCGGCGGCGCCTCCCGCATGAAATACTGCGTCATGGGCGACACGGTGAGCATCGCCGCGCGGCTGGAGGAGATGAACCGGGAGCTGGGCACGCGCATCGCCATCAGCGATCAGGTGAAACAGCGCGCCTCCGCCGCTTCCGCCCAGGGATTCGTCGACTGCGATCTGCGTCCGCTGCGCGGCCGCCTGGTGGGCGTGCACGTGTTCGCGCTCTGACGCGCACGGGGCCTCAGGACTTCGCGCGCGGCCCGCGATAGGCGGTCTTCAAGGGCAGCTCCGCCTCGGGCCAACGCTCCAAAAAAGCCGCCTGCGCCTCGCGATCCGGCACCTGCTCGGCGCCTTCGCGGCACAGCTGCCAGCGCGGGTAGGATGGACCCAGGCCGGTGATCGTCACCACCGCTCCGGCTTCGTCGCTCACAAACAAGGCCCGCCACGCTCCGCAGCCGATCTCCAAGCCGCCGCCATGCTCCTCCGGCACGCGGCGGATGCGCCGGGTGCGGTGCGGCGCGGGATCGCGCCCCAGCAACTCGCGCACGCGCGGGAGAAAATCTATCCCCCACCCCGCCCGCAGCCACTCCGCCTGCTCGGCGGCCCGGGCGGAGAGATCCACGGCGAAGCGCGGCGCGTTGCGCTCGGCCGCGTCCACCTCGTCGATCCAGCCGGCGCGGGAGCCGGGAAACGAATCGTAGGCGGGCACGTAGGGCTTGATGTCGAAGACGGGGGTGCCCTCCACGAGGTCGCACGGCCCCAGGCGCAGCAGACGCCCGCCCCGCTCGACGCCGAGCAGGCGGACCGGCGTGAGCCCCAGCGCGTTGGGCCGGTGCGGCGAACGCGTGGCAAAGACGCCGCGTCGCTTCTGCGGCCCGCGCGGAGGGATGACCTTGGGGCGCCAGGTCGTGTTGCGATGAAACCACCAGAGCAGCCACACGCGCTCGAAGCCCGCGAGATCCGTGGTCGCGAGCGCGAGCTCCGCCTCGGGCAGCAGTTCCAGAAAATTCTCCTCCGCCTCGCGCTCGTCGGGCTGGTGGCGCGCCTGGAACTTCACCGTCTTGCCGCTGCGGATGTAGCCGATGGGACGCAGCGCGAGGCTGGCGGCGGCGGCTTCGGAGGTCGGCGAGACGGGATCGGACACGAGGCGAGGCAAGCCGGCCGGGCCGGCCTTGCCAACGAAAAGCCCCGCGCTCCGGAAGGAGGCGCGGGGCCGGTCAAATCGCAGCGGATTCCGGTCGGCTCAGGCCGGCGACGGGGCGGGCGCGCCGCCCAGCGAATCGTCCTCGCGACGCGGAGCGATCACTCCCTCGGGCTTGGGCGGAGACTGGGGAATGGGCGGCGGTTCGGGCGGACGGATCGGGGTGCGGATCTCGCCAAACTCGAGAATCTCATCGACGTGCTTGCCGTCGATGGTCTCGAACTCGAGCAGGGCGTCGGC